>NZ_JBHJRX010000017.1:67097-77894 GCF_042268605.1 Streptomyces sp. NPDC056296
GGGAGAGGGAGGGGGGGGGGGGGGGGGGGGGGGGGGGGGGGGGGAGAAGAAAAAGTACGCGGGAGAGGAGGAGGGAAGGGGGGGGGGGGGGGGCCAACCCCCCCCCCACCGCCCCTACCACCCCCACCGCCCTACGGCAGCCACACGTACCGAACGTCAGGCTCCCGTTCCTCGTTCCGGGCGCCGTCCGTCCACTCCACGGCTATGAATCCGTGCCGCTCGTAGAAGCGGTGCGCGGGCGTGTTCACCTGGAAGGTCCACAGCGAGAGTCCTCGTGGCCCGCGTTCCTTGGCCAGGGCGACGAACCGGTCTCCGATCCCGCGCCCGCGCCAGTCCGGGGCGAGATACAACTGCGACAGCTCCCCCTCCTCCAGCACCATCACGCCGACGATGTCACGGCCGGCCGCCTCCGCCACCCAGGTCTCGCGCAGGGGCACCAGCACATGGCGGAAGTAGTCCAGGACCTCTTCGTCGGTGCGGGGCCGGACCACGGTCGGCAGCGCGGCGGCGAAGGAAGCCAGCCAGACGTCGGCCGCCGCACGAGCGTCGGTGGCCGCCGCTCGCCGCAGGACGACCGGTTCGCTGCCCTCCCGGCTCACGGACGCATCTCCTCCGGCACGACCGCCGTCGCCGTGATCTCCACCAGCTGCCCCGGATACCCGAGACAGCTCACCCCGAGCAGCGTCGAGGAGTGCGGGCCGGCACTGAGTCCGGACGCCTCGACGACGTCCCAGACGGCGGACAGCGCGGCGGTCTCGTCGCTGACCACATACACATCGGTATGGAGAACGTGCTTCAACTCGCTTCCGACGGCGCGCAACTGCTCGGTGAGGTTGGCGATCACCTGCTCGGCCTGCCGGACCGGATCACCCTCACCGACCAGCTTCCCCTCCGCGTCGAGCGGAACGGACCCGGCCAGGAAGGCGAGCTTCGTCCCGGCCTCGACGACCGAGGCATGGGAGTAGGTGGGCGGCGGGAACAGGCCGGGCACGGTGGTGCGCTGGATCACGTGAGCTCCTGGGGCGGTGAACGGTCGGCCTCCCGATCGTCCGTTCTCCGGACCGCTCCCGCATCCGAATTTCCTCGCCCGGCCCCGTCCGGCTGCTTTCCCGACCGCCCTCCACCCGGCCGCGCGGTGATCCGCGCCCGCAACTCCCGCGCCCTGCGCCGAGCGGCCGCCCGCACCGCGGTGGACCGGCGCGCGGCCGCCGCCGACGCGGCCCGGAACGCGGCGCCGCGCTCCACGGCCTCGACCCGTTCGACGGCGTACAGGCGCGTCGGCGGCGCGGAGCGGACGTGCGGGTGGGCGCGCAGCAGATCGGGCTCACCGAGCAGGCGGCGCACCATCCCCGCGGTCCAGCCTCTGGCCCGCAGCCCGGCCGTGGACACATGCGTGCGCCCCGGCTCCGGCTCGGCCCCGCCGGGCTTCCGGGTTCGTACCGCGCGCTCCTTCCGTTCCGGTCCGGGATCCCCTTCGTCCCACTCCCACGACGCCATCACGACCTCCCCCGTCGCTACGCTGTGTGACGACTTCATTGATAACGCGCGCCACTGACAATCGCCTCGTGCCGCCGGGCGCCCGCGCGTACGCTTCCGGCGTCCGCCCGTGCCCACTCCCACCCGTCAGGAGCCCGCAGCAGTGCCCTCCCTCACGGACCAGGCCTTCCTCGACACCGCCGCCGACCGCCTCGCCGCCCTGCCCCACGTCCGGGCGGTCACCCTCGGCGGCTCCCGGGCCCAGGGCACCCACGGGCCCGACAGCGACTGGGACCTGGCGGTCTACTACCGGGGCGACTTCGACCCGGACGATCTCCGTGCCCTCGGCTGGCCCGGGGAGGTCTCCGAGATCGGCGCATGGGGCGGCGGTGTCTTCAACGGAGGCGCCTGGCTGACGATCGACGAACGCCGGGTCGACCTGCACTACCGCGACCTCGACGTGGTCGAGCACGAGGTGGCGGAGGCGGAGGCGGGACGCTTCGGCGTCGAGCCGCTGATGTTCCACCTCGCGGGCATCCCGACGTACCTCGTGGTCGCGGAGCTCGCGATCAACGAGGTGCTGCGCGGCGAACTGCCCCGCCCCGCCTACCCGGAGGCACTGCGCGCCACCGCTCCCGACCGCTGGTACGGCGCGGCCACCGCCACCCTCGCCTACGCCAAGGCCGGCCACGCGCCCAAGGGCGCCCTCACCCAGGTCGCCGGCGCGATCGCCCTGGCCGCGACCCAGACGGCGCACGCGGTACTCGCGGCGCGGGGGGAGTGGGTCACCAACGAGAAGGGGCTGGTCCGACGGGCCGGGCTGGGCGGGACCGACGGGGTCGACGGGCTGCTGGCGCAGCTGACACCCGGGCCGGAGGCCCTGGCGCGGTCCGTGACATGTGCCGAGACGCTGCTGCGCGGGGCTATGGAGCTGGACTGACGCTGCTGGAAGGCGACGCCGGCCGGCGACGGGCCCGCGCCCGTCAGCGCGTTCAGCGCCTCGTCGTGCTCGGCGGCGGTCGCGGCGATGAAGTACCGGAGGCGCCGCTTGTCCCGGCCTACGCCGGCCCGCCACACCTTGTCCTGCGCCATGACGAGCCGCTGCGGGTCCGCCTCCGGCGACAGCGCCGCCCAGCCGGATCGCCCGTGGAACGGCGTTCTGATCCGCAGGTACGGCCCCTGGAAGATGCCCGTCTCCGGATGCCCGAGGAACCGCTCCAGGGCGAGCCGGGTGTCGCCATCGGTCAGGGCGCAGGTCGTCGTGAGGTACTGCGTCAGACTGCCGCGGACCTGTGCGGCGGCCAGGGTGAGCCTCACGGCTGCTCCTTCGTCCCGGTGATCGTCCGGGTCAACCGTATAGCGGACATCTGACACGGTCCGCCCCCTTCCCGGATCACTTGGTCGACGGCCTGGCCGGAAACGCGCTCTTTCGTCCGCGAACCTCCCCGTTCACCCTGCGACCAGGGACGACACGACGACGCAGCGCGGACGAGCGGAGCGGGACACGAGGGGGAGGCGCCATGTCCGTCGATCCGGTCTATGTTCCGGTCCTGCCCGTACGGCGGGGCGCCTGGCAGGCGTACGCCCGGCTCGGCGACGCGGTACGCCCACGGGTCGCGCCCCTGTGGACACTCGTCCCGCGCACCGGTCCGGAACGGGCCCGGGGTGTGCCGGGCAACCCCGAACCCGAGGAGGACCGCGTCGACCTGGAGCGCTGGCTCCCGCCCCGCGTGGACCAACTCGCGGACGCTGCGCGGGGGATGCCCGGCTGGGTGGACGCCGGCCACATGGAGGCGCTGCTCGGCGCGGCGCCCGGCCTGTGGCGTCTGTTGACCGGCACGCGCCTGCGGCCGGTGACCGGGCCGGAACGCTCTCCCGCCCTCCAGCGGTACGCCGCCGACCTCGCCTTTCTCACCGGCCGGGGCATCGGCATCCGCGTGCTCGCCGACACCACCGCCGACGAGCCGGACACGACCGCACTGCTCGCCCTCGTGGACCGGCTCTGCCTGCCGCCCTCGCGGATCGACCTCATCGTGGACGTCGGCCCGGTCGCGGACGCGGCGGACGGCACCAAACTCGCCGTCACCGCGCTCGATCTGCTCAGTGCCCTCGCCCCGTGGCGCACCGTCGTCCTCACCGCCGGAGCCTTCCCCCGCCTGCCCGAGCACCCCGACTCGGGCCCCTTTCTCACCGTCCCCCGCCACGACCGGCAGTTGCACCGGGGCGTACGCGCCGCCCGCCCGGCCTTCCCCCGCCGCCTGCTGTACGGCGACTACTCCGTCGAGCACGCCCTCTCCGCGAACCTCCCGCACATCCGCCCGCACGCCCCGCCCTGGGGTCTGCTGCGTTACACCGGACCGGACGGCTACCTGCTCGCGCGGGTACCGACCAGGGGCGGCGCCGACCGCGTCGACCAGGTACGCGGCATGGCCCGCCGGATCACCCGGTCGCCCGCCTTCCGGGGAGCGGAGTACAGCGACGGCGAAGCGTGGCTGCACGCGTGTGCGGGCGGCGACGGGCGGGCGGGGTCGGGGAACGCGGAGACGTGGATCAGGGCGGGGCACGTCCAGCACATGACGTTCGTGGTGGAGCAACTCCTGGGCGGTACGACGCCTCATGTGGGCCGCGACTCGTCATGAGGCCCGTGCCGCGGAGCCGACCGTCGTCCTGCACGCGGGCGTGGATTCCCGACCGCCGGGACGGGCCGGATGTGGGCGCGGCGGACGACCGGGGTGGTCTCGGTCGTCCACCTCGGCGGTCCGGGCCGTCAGGACAGACGGTCGCTGCCGGGTTTGTCGCCGACGTAGGCGAGCCGGAGCGTCATCCGCTCGGGCACGAGTCGGAAGTAGAGGCGCCCCTTGCCGGGCGTCATGCGGCCGTGCCACGAGAACAGACGGCCCGGCCGTCGAGGCCCGGGCCGGGGAAGGTGCACAGGTGTTGCCGTCTGAGTGACTCGGGTGTGATGTGCGGGTCCTGCCAATCGGGTTCGGGGGAACGGCCGAGATCCCAGTGGTCGGCTGCCGTGGACTGGAGGGCGGCTAGCAGGTCGCGGACCGGGCGGAACCACTTCGGGTCGAGGGCGCTCAGGTCCCGGTCGAAGCGGGGCAGGCGTTCCAGCGCCGGAAAGAAGTCGTCCCAGCGGTTCAGGAGGATGGCCGGGCTGGACAGACGGCTCAGCCCCGTGTCCCGTGCCCACGCCTCGTGATCGTCGGCCTTGTCCGGTGTGGAGCAGACGTACGGTGCCCGCCCGCAGCCCTTCTTCCGGTCGGGACGCGGGTGCGCTCAGGGACTGGCCATGGGCTCGGAGGCGTCATCCGTCGGAGCGGGTGGAGGCGGCGGGGCGGCGGTCGGGGGTACGACGAGCATGGCCGCGGACGGGTCCACGTCGTCGGCGTGGAACAGGGTGGGCAGGTCGTGGTCGAGGAGCCCTGCCATCTCGATGGCCACTCGCCCCTGGGCGTGTGCCGACCGGATCGACTGTCCGTCCGCGACGGCGGCGTAGAAGCGTGCCGCGTAGGTGATCGCGTCGATGTCCCCGATGGACGCCGACATGCCGATCGCGAGCGGGACGGTGTCGACGAGGCGGGCCGCCTGGGGCGCGGAGTTGCAGGAGTTGAGCAGCACCAGCAGCGGCTGGTCGTCGACGGCGGCGATGGCGCGGGCGAAGGCTCCGGCGGTGACGACCGCGCCGCTGTGGAAGTGGTCGACGTCCTTCTCGAAGACGACGAGGTCCTCCGCGCTGTGCCCCGAGAAGTGCACGACGTGCGGCTTGAAGCGGGTGAGGCCGTCGAGGAGGTGGTCGGCCGTCGCGGCGGGGTGGGCGTCCAGCTCCACCAGATCGCGGTGCAGCGCCCGCTCCACCGCCGCGCGGATGCGGGCCTGTTCACGGGGGATGCGCAGGTCGCCGCCGGCCGCCGCGCCGAGCATCAGGATGCGCAGCGGTTCCGGCTTGGGCGCGCGCAGATGCCTGAGAACGTCGTTCATGTACCCCTCCGTCAGGGTCAGTCGTGCGTCGAGTCGTGCCTGTTCGGAGGCGATCCGCAGCATCGCCTCCCGCCGTTCCCGCCGCAGCACCGTCTCCACGGCCTCGCGCTCCTCCGCGTCCGCCTCGGCGTACAGCACGTCCAGCGCCGCGGCCCGTCTGCCGAGGCGCGCGCCCCGCGCCTCCCACGAAGAGGCGTCGCGCGCGGCCTTGTTGGCCTCTTTCTCGCGCCGGGCGGCGGTACGGAGTCTGCTGTCGCGGATGCCGGCACTGTCCGTCCGGGCCGCCGAGGAACGCTGCTGGGTGGCGGCGGCGCGGGCCGTCGCCTCCTTCCGGCGGAGCGAGGCAGCCCGCCGCTCGGCGTCCGCCTGCCCTTTTCTCGCCTGCTCCAGCTTGGCGCGGTATTCCCGTGCGGTCATGTGACTCCCGGGGCGGTTTCCGTTGGGCCGAGAGTGCGCTGTGCGCCTCACGAGAAAGGGAATGTGCCCGCAGCATAAGGCGATTAACCCATCATAGGGAGGGGAACGACCTGAAGGCGGACCGGATTGTGCCGGGCCGAAGGGGGGTGACGCCATGGCGTCGGAAAGACTCAGGCAAATGTTGAGCGAAGTTGATCCGGTCGTGCTCGATTATGTTCGAGTGGGTCATGTGGCCGGAGTCGACACCTCGGACGGAGGTGCCGGGGGCGACGATTCCTCCGGACTGCATGAGGGGCTGCACGCGGCGGGGGACGCCGCCGGCGCTGCGGCGGTGGGGTGGATGGCCTGGCGGTCCTGGCGGGGCGCGAGGTCCTGGGTGCGCGGAAAGCAGAGGGCTGGGGCTGATGGCCCGGCACGTCCGGGCGGCGGGCGACTCCCCCCGGCAGGGGCGGGGTCCCCGGGCACGCCGGACGTCCAGGAGCCGACGAGCGCGAAGGACGCGAAGGACGCGAAGGGCGTGCAGGCGGAGCCCAGGATGAAGCGCTCCGTCCTGCTGGATCTGGCCCGCCGGGAACTGATCGAGGAATTCGATCTCCCGGAGGACGAGCCGCTGGATATCCGCGAACAGGAATACGAGCCGGGCGAGTCCGCCTGGAGGTTCGTCTTCGAATCCGGGGCGGATGTGTACGAGGTCCTCGTCGTGGCAAAGGGGAGCAGGGTCGCGGTGGTCAACTACAACCACACCAGGGAATAGGGGAGGGCAGGGAAATGAGCGATGTGATTCCGGGTTTCCTGACGGCACACAAGAGATACCTGGCACGGGTGGAGTGGGCGTCCGGCGGTGAGGGGGCCCTGACCATCGAGGACGTGCAGTTCCTCTACCCTCCGCACCAGGTGGCGTTTCCGTTCCTCCGCCAGAAGAACCCGGTCGTCCAGCACTTCTTCGTGCCGCGCGAACACGACCGCCTGGAGGTGGCCTACCACCCCGGACTGGCGACCCGCGCCGGCCACACCGCCGAGGACATCGCGCTGACGCTCTACTACGCCCGTGAACTGGGCGGCGCCTTCACGCGGGTGCGCAACCGGCGGGCCGTCAACGGCGTCCGGATCACCGACTTCGAGACCGGGCACGCCTCGGGCTTCTCCTACCACGCCAAGGACCGGATCGAGGACGGGGCGCACGCGGCCCTCTACGGCTTCGGCGCCGGGCGGATGGCCTGGCGAGGCTACTCGGACGGGTCGGCGGCCCTGCGCAGCCTGACCGAATGGGCGCAGGGGCGCGACCGGGAGAAGGGCTACTACGTCGTCCAGGACGATCGGCTCACGGAGGAGGTCGTGATCAGGCAGCCCATTCACTTCAACGACCTGCAGCCATTCGGCGCGTAGGCGCCTGACGAGCCGCCAACAGGGCGGCCGTAGCGAGCGGTTGGGTTACGGTGGAGCCTCGTTGCGGCCGGGAGGACACACGCTCCCGGCGGGTCTGAAATCTCGGGGGCTTCGATGGATCCCTATCTGCTCACACTGGCCGGCACCGCGGGTACGTCCCTGGTGGCGCTGCTGGTTGGTGAGGGGTGGCAGCAGACGCGGGACGGAGTGGTGACCGTCTGGCGTCGTTTCCGCCCGCAGGCAGCCGAGGAGGTCGAGCGGGAACTCGAAGCGTCCCGGACCGCTGCCCTCGACGCCGCCGACACCGACGGCTCCGACCCCGCCGGACGGCTGGAGGGCCAGTGGGTCGGCCGGTTCGCCGCCCTGCTGGGCGAGCACCCGGAAGCCGCCGACGAGCTGCGGGACCTGGTGGCAGGCTGGCAGCGGCAGGCGTCGGACGGTCAGCGGATCGACGGCGGAGTGCGCCTGGAGGCGCGGGCCCAGGACAACGCCCGCGTCTACCAGGCGGCCCGGGACCAGCACATCACCGAGCGATGAGCGACCTGGAGAACTGGGAGGGCGGCGCGCCGAGACAGCCCCGCGCGTACGGGCGCGCTTCGGACAACGCGCATGTGTACCAGTCCGGCGCCAACCAGTACGTGACGCACTTCCACATCACCGCCGAGGCCAGGGGCCAGGCCGCCCACGAGGCACGCGAACGGGCCGACGTGGTCGTCCAGGTACTGACCCGCGCCGTCGGGGAGTGGGCGGCACGATGTCAGGAACTGGAGGAGAAGGCCCGTAGAGCCAAGGCCGAGGGACGCGCCGAGGCGCACGCCGAGTTCGCCCAGAAGCTGCGGGACGCCGAGCTGCGCGTCATGCAGGCCCAGCGGACGATGCGGCAGGCCGAGGAGGAGCGCCGCAAGGCCGAAGCGCTGCTGGCCCAGGCTCAGCAGGAGCTGGCACGGCACCGGCGGGTCGCCGACCGGGACGGCGAGGACACCTCTCGGCACGATCCCGCCGGCATGGCCAGGGACCGGCAGGAGACGGAGCAGTTCTCCGAACTCCTGGAGCGGGCCGAGGCGGAACTCGGCGCCGTGCGCGAGGAACTGCGTCAGCTCGGTGACGAGATCAACGGACAGGGCGACGGCCGGGACACCGCGCAGGTCATCGAAGGCCAATGGACGCGGCAGCCCGGCGTGGACGAGCAGCCTGTGCCCGCCCGGGCGGCCGCGCCGAACAGCGACGGTGGTGCCCCGGCCGCCGTCCCGGCCGACGCTCCGGCTGCCGGGTCCGGGAACCGCACACCGGTTCCCGGACCAGCCCGGTACTCGCTGATCGGGGTGGCGTGGGTGGTCTGCGCGCTCCCGCCGTGGGTCCCGATGCTCGTCGTCTCGGCCAACCGCGCCGCGTACGCGTCGGACGCGAGCCTCTGGGGGGTGGTGCCGTTCACCCTCGTCACCGTGCTCGTGGGCGTGGTGGCGGTCTTCCTCGGCCTCCTGCTCGCGGTGATGGCGACCACGGACATGCTGGACCGGGACTCGGAGCTGAACGCCGGTGTCCCCGCGCTCCTGCTCAGCCTCGCCGCGACCGCGGTGTTCCTGGTGGCCGCGTTCTTCACGCCGCTCAGCTGGCCCGGTCCCGCCGGGGAGTGGGGGCGGGGGCTGGCGTCCGCCGTGGGGCTGGGTTAGACGCGGCCGGTTGGGACGTCGGTAGGAACTCCGCCCATACGGTCTTCCCCGGGCCGGCGGTGCGGCGGGTGACGCCCCAGTCGTCCGCGAGGGCGTTCACCAGGAGGAGGCCACGGCCCGACTCGCCGTCCGGGGCTGGTGTTCCGGGGACCGGTCGTCTCTCCGCACGGGTGTCGGTCACCTCGACGCGCAGGGTGCCACGGCCTCCGGCGTCGGTCTCGGTGAGACGGAGGTGGAAGTCCCGGCCCGGTACGTGTCCGTGGCGGACGGCGTTCGCGGTGAGCTCGGCGGCGATCAGGGTGACCGTCTCATTCGCCGGTGAGTCGTACGGGTGGCCCCACGCGTCCAGGCGGTGCGAGACCAGCCGGCGGGCGAGGCGAGCGCCGCGCGGGGTCGACGTGAACCGCATCTCGAAGACGTGGGCGGGTGGCCGGGGTGGTTGAGGCGTACGCCTTTGTGGGGGAGTTGCTGACTTCATGCGGTAACGGTCGTGGACTCTGCGTAGCGTTGAACAGGCGTGACGCGCTGACTGGCGGTGGCTGTACGCAACGGGAGCGGGGGCTGTACACGCGGTGAGCCGTGACGGGGCTTCTGCGGGGCGAGTTGAGTGCGAGCGCGACGACTGCGCGGGGTGTTCGACGGTGGGCGAGTGCGTACGGGAGGTGCCGGGCGTGGAGGAACAGCGGCAGCAGGTGGACTGCCAGGAGCAGGAGGCGAGCGCGGGCATCCTGCACGTCTTCGGACGGCAACTGAAGCTGTGCAGGGAGCGGGCGGGGCTGGACCGGGCGGAGCTGGGGAGCAGGGCGGGGTACTCGGCGTCGACGATCGCGAGCTTCGAGCAGGGGAGGCGGATCCCGCCGCCCAAGTTCATCGACTGCGCGGATGAGGTGCTGGATGCCGGGGGGCTGCTGAAGGCGGGGAAGGAGGAGGTGGCTAGGGCTCAGTATCCGGCGTTCTTTCGGGATGCGGCGCGGCTGGAGACGCAGGCGGTCGAACTTCACGTGTACGCCACCCAGGCCGCCCCTGGGCTGTTGCAGACGGAGGAGTACGCACGCGCCGTGTGTGTGATGTGGCGTCCACTGCTGGATGACGAGGTCATCGAACAGCGTGTGGCCGCGCGACTGGCTCGGCAGGACATCTTCACCCGGCGTCCGGCACCGGACCTGAGCTTCGTGATCGAGGAGGCCGTACTGCACCGCACGCTGGGGGGCGCCTCAGTCTGGCGGGGTCAGTTGGAGCACTTCCTGCTGGCCGGGGAGAGGCGGAACGTCGAAATCCAAGTGATGCCACACGCTCGCGTACAGCACGCTGGACTGGCTGGCCCGTTCACCTTGATGGAGACCAAGGATGAGCGGAGGATCGCCTACACGGAGGTCCAAGGTGACAGCCACGTCCACACGGAGCGCGGGAAGGTCCGGGAGCTTGAGGCTGCGTACGGAACCCTTCGGGCGCAGGCACTCACTCCGGAAGAATCACGTGCGTTGATCGAGAAGCTGTTGGGAGAGAGATGAGCGGGGAAGCAGCCGGGCGGGACAACGGCGACCTGGCTTGGTTCAAGAGCAGTTACAGCGCCGGGAACGGCGGCGAGTGCGTCGAGGTGGCTTCAGGTAGTGGCATCCTGCACGTCCGCGACTCGAAGGACACGGCGGGACCGATGGTGAGCCTCACGCCGGTGGCATGGGCGGAGTTCGTCGGCTTCGCTGCTCGGCGAACCGTGTAGAGCGAAGAACACGGCAGTGGCCCACGCCCGCCGCCCTGGGTCCCCGGGCCCTTCCCCCCCCGCCCCCCACCACCCCCCCGCACCTCTCCCTCCCCCCCTCCCCCCAACCTAACCTCTCCCCCTTCCCCTCCCCTCTTCCCATCC
>NZ_JBHJRX010000017.1:77904-112426 GCF_042268605.1 Streptomyces sp. NPDC056296
TGGGAGGTTTTTTTCTTTTTCGTTCCGAAGAAAACCGGGGAAAAAAAAGACCCCCCTATCCCCCTCCCCCCTCTTCTCTGCCCCCCGCCCCACTGCCGTGATGACGACCAGCGACCGGCCGCGATCTCGGCGTCCAGGCGGGCCTGGAAGTGAGCGTGCGCGGCTCGCATCTCTGCTTCCCGGTCAGCCTTGTAGAAGGGGGCTTGGTAGCCGTCCGGGGGCGGGGTGCCTTCCGGGTCATCCAGGTGGGCGAGCAGGTCGAGGTAGCCCTGCTTGGACGCCCCGGCTTGCTTGCCGACCGGCGGAGCCGCCACGTCGGCCCTTGCGACACGGCTCACCGTCACACCGCCGAAACCCGCCCGTTTCCCGCCCCTCAAAAGCCGGCCGTAGGCTGGACCGCACACCACACAGCCCGGCCACCGTCGCCCGAAGGCTCACCCCCGCCCTCGACCAGACGACAGGAGCCCCGCGCCCCGTGTCCCGCACCGTCCGTCCCGCACACCGAGTCGGCCTCGCGCTGCCGCCCTGGATCACCCACGCCCTGAGAGCCCAGCGCGGGCCCGTGCCCTGGAGCGCGGTGACCCGGGGCGCGCTGGCCGGCGGGCCGCTGCTGCTCGCCGCCGTGCTCGCCGACCGGGCCTCCCTGGGGGTCGTCGCCGCCATCGCCGCCATGCTGGCCGGCATCAACGACCGGCCGGGCAGCCGTCGTACCTCCGTGCGGCGCATCGGCGTTCCGGCGCTCGCCGGGGCCGTCGGGCTGCTCGTCGGGACGTACGCCGGGCAGCATCTCGGAGCCGTTCCGCTGACCCTGGTGCTGACCGGGTTCGGACTGGTCGCCGGAGGGGTCAGCGCCGCCGGGACCGTGGCGTCCGGGGCCGGGACGCAACTGCTGGTCACCAGCGCCGTGGGAGCCGGGATGCCGTTGCCGGACCCCGGGTGGCAGAGCGTGCTGGCCTTCCTCGCCGGCGCCGGATGGCTGCTCGCGCTGCGGCTGGTCCTGCCCACGCCCGGCTCCCTCACCGGCGACTTCCGCCTCGACTTCCGCCTCGACTTCCGCCTCGACTTCCGCCTCGACTTCCGACTCGACTTCCGTTTCGACGGGGAGCGGGCGGCCGTAGCCGACGTCTACGACGCGGTGGCCGCGCTCCTGGACGCGGTCGGCACGGAGCAGGCCGTCGCCCGCCGGGCCGCGCTCACCGCCGCCCTCGATCACGCGCAGGACGCGCTCGCCGGACCCCGGCTGCGGCGCTACGCCGCGTCCGCGGCCGAACGGCGGCTGCGTGCCCAGTACGCCGCCGCGTTGCCTCTGGGCGAGGCCGCGACCGCCCTCGCGTGGGCCGAGCAGGCCGTGCCCACGCGAGCGTCCGAGGGGCCCCGCAGGCTCGCCGCGGCCGTCCGCGGCAGCACCCACGCCGGACCGCTGCCCGCGCCCACCCGCACCGAACCCGCCCTGCGCGCCCTGGACGACGCCCTGCTGCAGGCCGCGGAGGCCTTCGACCGGGGCAGGGGCCGGGACCTGCACACCCGCAGGCGGTCGCTCGTCTCCCTGGCCCGCACCGTCCTCGGTCAGGGCGGACGGGAGTACGGGCTGCGCGCCGGTCTGTGCTTCGGCGCCAGTGCCGCCGTCGCCCAGGTACTGCACCACGGCCACTGGTACGGGTCCCACCAGCACTGGTACTGGCTGCCCGCCACCGCCGTCTTCCTCGTCAAGCCCGACCTCGGCCCGCTCGTCTCCCGGGTGCTGTGCCGGGCGGCCGGGACCGTCCTGGGGGCGCTCGTCTTCGCCGGGTTCGCCGCCGTGCTGCCCCGGCCGGAAGGGCTCGTCGCGCTCGTCGCCGTCTGCGGCGCCCTGGTGCCGGTCGCCGCGCGGCACTTCGCCGCCCAGACCACCGTCGTCACCGTCCTCGTCCTCGCGCTGGTCATGGTGGGCGGCGAACCGCAGGCCTCCGTCAGCCGCATCGGCGAGACACTGCTGGCCTGCGCGATCGTCCTGGTCGTCGGGCATCTGCCGATGCCGGGACAGCGGGGCGGCGGGGTCCGTGCCCGGATCGACGTCGCCGACGCCGCGGCCCACGCCTACCTCGCCCACGTACTGAGCGAGTCCGGGGACCGCGCAGCCCGGTGGACGCTGCGCCGCGAGGCCTACCGCACGCTCGCCGAGGCCCGCGCCGCGATCGCCCTCGCCGCCGCGGAACTGCCCGCCCTCGCCCGGCACTCGCAGGGTGCGGACGAGGTCGCCGCCGTCCTCGAGCGGCTCGTCGACACCACCACCGCGTGCGCCGTGCACCTCGACGACACCGGCCGGCTCACGCCCCGCCACACCGACCGGCTCGCCGGACTGCGGGACGAACTCGCGGAGCGGCGCGGGCGCGTGGGACGGCACCGTAGGTTGGCGTGATGACGCCTTCCCGTGAGAGCCGTGAGAGCAACAAGGGCCATCATGGTCCCGAAAAGCCCGCCGATCTCGTCATCACCGGCTGCACCGTCCTCGTGCACGACGACCTGGAGCGGATCGGCTTCCAGGAGGACGCGGCCGTCGTCGTACGGGACGGAGTCGTCGACTCCGTGACGACCGCCGCCGCAGTGGCAGGCCTCGCGGCCGTCGTCCGTATCGACGCACGCGGCCAGGTCGCCCTCCCCGGGCTGATCAACTGCCACACGCACGCGCCGATGGTCGCCCTGCGGGGCCTCGCCGAGGATCTGCCCACCGAGGAGTGGTTCAACGACGTCGTCTGGCCCGTCGAGTCCAACCTCACCGACCGCGACGTGGAACTGGGGGCCCGGCTCGCCTGCGCCGAGATGATCCGCGCGGGCGTGACCTGTTTCGCGGACCACTACTTCGCCATGGACGCCGTCGCCGCCGTCGTCGCCGACTGCGGGATGCGGGCGCTGCTGGGTCAGGCGTACTTCTCCTCGCAGGGGCCCGAAGGGCGGGAGGCATCACTGGAGTTCGCGCTGCGGCACCGCGGCGCCGCCGGCGGACGCATCACCACCGCACTCGCCCCGCACGCCCCCTACACCGTGACCGACGCCGACCTCGCCGCCACCGCCGGACTCGCCCGTGACCACGGCCTGCCCGTGCACCTCCACGCCGCCGAGAACCGCGACCAGACCGACACCAGCCTCGCCCGGCACGGCGCCACTCCGATCGAGATCCTGGAACGCACCGGCATCCTCGACACCGACGTGCTCATCGCGCACGGCACCGGCATCGTCGAGGCCGATCTGCCGCTGCTCGCGCGCGCGGGCGGCCGTACGGCCGTGGCGACCGCGCCCCGCGGCTACCTCAAGTTCGCCTGGCCCACCACCACACCCGTGCGCGCCCTGCGCGACATCGGCGTCCCCGTGGGGCTCGCCACCGACGGCGCCGCATCCAACAACTCCCTGGACGTGTGGGAGACGATGGCGCTCACCTCCCTGATCCAGAAGTCCACCGAGAGCGATCCCCGCTGGCTGACCTCCCGTCAGGCCCTCCACCACGCCGGCCCGCAGAGCGCCCGCGCGGTCGGGCTCGGCGACACCGTCGGCCGCATCGCGCCGGGGAGACGGGCCGACCTCGTCCTCGTCGACCTCACCGGCCCGCACACCCAGCCCGTGCACGACCTCGCCGCCACCCTGGTGCACAGCGCGCGGTCCTCGGACGTGCGCACGACGATCGTCGACGGGCGCGTCCTCATGCGGAACCGCGAGCTGCTGACCCTCGACGTCCCCGCGGTGGTGCGGGAACTCGGAGAGCGGCTGCCCGCCCTGACCGACCGCGGTCACGGCCGGCGCGTCCAGGAGTACGACACCTGAACACCGAGGTCAGCGGCCTACCGGCGACTTTCCGGCGGCCTTCCGGCGGGGTTCCGGCGGGGTTCCGAAAAGAATCTTGCCGAGCCGCGATGAGTTCCGCTCCGCCCGTCGGTCACCACCACCGACGGACCGTCGTGTGTCGCACCGGAGGAGCTGGATCCCATGTCGTTGCCCGAGATCGTCACCCGCGCGGACTGGCGCGCGGCGCGCGGCGCCTTACTGGCCAAGGAGAAGGCGGCGACACGCGCGCGTGACGCGCTCAACGCCGAGCGGCGCGGGCTGCCCATGGTGGAGGTCGACAAGGAGTACGTGTTCGAGGGCGGCGACGGCAAGGCCACGCTGCTCGACCTCTTCGAGGGACGCGACCAGCTCGTCGTCTACCACTTCATGTTCGCGCCCGAGTGGGACGCCGGCTGCCGAAGCTGCTCGGCGTTCCTGGACCAGATCGGACACCTCGCGCACCTCAGGGCGCGCGGTACGTCGTTCGCGGCCGTGTCCCGGGCGCCGTACCCGCGAATCCTTCCGTTCAAGGCGCGGATGGGCTGGACGCTGCCCTGGTACTCGTCGTACGTCAGCGACTTCAACACCGACTTCGAGGTGACCCTCGAACACGAGGGCGAGCTGGTCGAGCGGCCCGGGCTCAGCTGCTTCCTGCGGGACCGCGACCGGGTCTTCCACACCTACTCGACGTACGAACGCGGCCTCGACGGACTCGGCTCGACCACCAGCCTGCTCGACCTGACCGCCCTCGGCAGGCAGGAGCAGTGGGAGAAACCCGAGGGACGCGCGTCGGCTCTCGGTGCGCCTGCGGGAAGCGAGAGAATCCGGTACCACGACGAGTACGAGGCCTGAGTACGAGGGCTGACACGCACCGTAGCGAAGGGGGCCGAACGGCTGAGACGCCGCTCACACTTTGCGGTGAACGAGTGTCGACTATGTCTCAGTATGATCACTCCGCGAGGCGATCGCTCCATGGTTGGCGTTTAACTCTACGAGTACAGCGCTACATGGAGGTGCAGGGTGAACGGGCGAACGGTGCTCGAACGCTTTCCCGCCGGCGGACCGCGTGGTTCCTGGCCGGCGGAGGAGTTCGCGAACGCGCGGCGTCTGGAGGGCCTGCCCGCCGAGGTCGTCATGGATCTCGCCACGGACATGTTCCTGGTCATCGTCCGCGCCGGCGATGCCGCCGGTGACGTGGCCGCCTGACGGGCGGGCGCGGCCCTGACGTCAGCGCGCGGGCCGGAGGTCAGCCCGCCTCCGGGGCGGGTACCGGCGCCCTGATGAACTGTTCCGCCTGCAGGGAGTAGAGCTCCGCGTACACGCCGCCGGTGGCCAGTAGCTCGTCCGGTGTCCCGGACTCCACGAGCCGGCCCTGGTCGAGGACGTGCACCAGGTCGGCGTGGCGCACGGACGCCAGCCGGTGGGTGATCAGGACGACCGTCTGTCCGCTGCCGGCCAGGGCGCGGATCTTCTCGAAGACCTCCAGCTCGGCCCGGGCGTCCAGGGCCGCCGTCGGCTCGTCCACGATGAGGATGTGGCCCTGCCGGTACGCCGCGCGGGCGATCCCGACCCGCTGCCACTGGCCGCCGGACAGCTCGTGACCACCGCTGAAATTGCGGGCCAGCAGGGTATCCAGGCCGCGCGGCAGGTCCGCGACCACCTCCTCGGCCCCGGCCTCGGCGACCGCAGCGGCCACCCGGTCGTCGCCGAGCGGTACCGAGGAGCGGCCCACCGCGACGTTTACCCGCGCGGTGAACGGCCACCGCTTGAAGTCCTGCGCCACCATCGCGACGCGTTCGGCGAGCGCGTGCCGGTCCGCCGTCGCCGCGTCGACGCCGTCCCACGTGATCCGGCCCCCGTCCGGCCTGTACAGCCCGGCGAGCAGTTTCACCAGCGTCGTCTTGCCCGAGCCGTTCTCGCCGACGAGCGCCACGATCCGGCCCAGTGGCAGGGAGAGCGTCACGTCGTCGAGCGCCGGGCGGGTGGCGTCACCCGGGTAGCGGAACGTGACGTTCTCGAACCGGATCTCCTTCGGGTCCTCCGGCAGCGCGGCGCCGCCCACCGGAATGGCCCGGTCGGCCGCCTCCACGTGCAGCCGTTCCAGGTCGCCGACGAACAGGGCCTCCTCGTGGAGCGCGTTGACCTCCACGACCAGGGTGCCGAGGCTCTGCGAGCCGGTGCGGATGGCGATCACGGCCGTACCCGCCACCGCCAGGGACATCGCTCCGCCCAGCAGCAGCCCGCCGAGCGTCGCGTACGTCGCCGCCGTGGCCAGCCCCGTCCACGCCGCCGCGATCAGCCCCGTACGGGCCGCCAGCCGGGCCAGTCGGGCCTGCTCCGCCTCGGCGGTCTCCGACATCGCGCGGAAGTGCCGCAGCAGGAAGGGGCCCACGCCGTGCACCCGGATCTCCGGGGCCGCGGCCGGTTCGATGAGCAGACTGCCCAGCAGCCTCCCCGCGCGTTCGTGCTGCACCCAGGCGTGGAACGACTCGTACCGGCGGCGGGCGAGGGTCAGCGCGCTCCAGGCGCTCGGCAGGGTCATCGTCACCAGCAGCGGCAGCAGCGCCGGATGCAGCACGGTCAGGACGCCGGCCGCCGCGATCAGCGAGATCATCGCGTTCACCACGCGCGTGCCGTACATGATCATGCGCCGCGCGGAGGCCGCGCCGTACTGGGCGGTGTCCAGGAGCTTGTGGAAGGCGTGGTCCTCGATCGCGGACAGCTCCACGGCCGCCGCCCGCTCCAGATACCGCTCGGTGGCCACCCGCTCCACCTTGGGCTCCAGCCGTCCGGTGGCGTACGTCGAGGCCGCCCGCAGCAGCGCCGCGAGCAGCATCACCGCCGCTACGGTGACCAGCGCCGGGACCGCCCCGCGCAGGCGTTCCTCGATGGGCCCGGCGGCCATCAGTCCGGCCAGCACGCTGTTGACCGCGAGCAGACTGACCGCCTGTGCCAGACCCCGGCCCACCTCGGCCGCCAGTACGGTCCGCGCGGCCTGCGGGTCGGCCTGCCGGGCGAGCCGGAGGCTGGACGACAGCAGGGACGGCAACCGTGTCAGCATCGCCCGGAAACCCAGCTCCAGAAACGCGTCGGCGTGCTGGTTCCAGCCCATGTCGTAGCGCAGTGGACCGCCGAAGAGCAGCCGCTCCGACTCCGACACCCCGGCTGGTTCCGTGCCGCCCTTCCTGCGCACCGTCTGCCTCCCCATCGTCGACGGACGGCCACTATCGCGGGGGCGGGACGCCTACGGGCAGGGCGTGGACGGGGGAGTCCGGAGCGCGCGGGCGCACGCCCGGCCGGAGGAAGCCGGAAGGGGGCGTGCGGGGTGGAGCCGGGGGAGCGAAGAGGGACGGGAGAGCGCGGCGGCGCCTATGCGCTCACCGGCCGCGACCACGTCGGCGTCGTGTCCGTCAGTCGGCACAGTGCCAGGTAGAGCGGGATGGGCGGGGTGTAGGGGACCGTGCCGTCCGGGCGGTGGATGAGACCGGGCAGGCCCGGGGTGTCGGGGACGACCGCCCCCGTGGCGTACCGCGCGGGCGCGGGCCACTCCAGTGCGTAGTCGGAGTCGGACGGAACGATCCACCACCAGTGCGCGTCGTCGGCGTAGACGCACCCCACGCGCGGCAGCCGGGGCAGCACCAGGGGGCCGAAGCGGGCGGGCACCGTCACGGCGTCGCAGCCCAGCGGGGCCGTCATGCCGTCCGGCACGGGCAGCCGCCGGGGTGTCACGGAAGGCGCTCCGTGGGTGGTCAGCCCGCGCTGCAGGCGGACCAGGGTGTCCAGACCGAGCGGTCGGATGCCGGTCGCTGCCCTCATAGCCATTCGGTCCCCGTTCCGCGGCGCGCCTCTGGACGGCGTCCCTCCGCCTCGCCCTCGTCACCCGTGCCGTCGGCGGGGCCGGGCTTCGGGCGGGCGCCCCAGCCCAGGTCGTTGTGGGGCTCCGACGGGTCGCGCGGCCCGTCGGCCTTGCGCGGGAGCTCGGCCCAGACCAGCAGTCCGGGGCCGTGCTCGTGGGCGCCCCAGGCGTCGCACAGGGCGTCGACGAGGAGCAGTCCCCTGCCGTGCTCGTCCTCGGGCTGCTGATCGGCCGGGGGGTGGGGCTGGCCGGGGGCGCAGCCCTCGTCGCGCACGGCTATGCGGACCAGGTCGGCGCCGTCGTGCAGCTCGCACACTATGTGTCTGCTCGCGGTGTGCACGATCGCGTTGGTCACCAGCTCGGAGACGACCAGGGCCGCGGTGTCGCAGGTGTCCTCGCACACCGACCAGCCGCTCAGCCGGGCCCGTGTCAGGCGTCTGGCCTGTGAGGGAGAGCCCGGATGAGCGGCCAGCTCGAAACGGAACCGGCGCTCGGCGGCGGCGGCTCCCGAAGAGCCGGCTCCCATGGCGGCACCGAGGCCCAGGGAGCCCGCGGTGGCGTCTGTTCCTAAGGGCGCGGACGGAATCACGCTTGCCACTATCGCCCCGCCGTGAACACTTGGCAAGAGTCACTCTGAAAAATGCAGAGTGCTGTGTGACGGTCTGGACGGCCGTGGCACACTGCTCGCAACAGCACGTCGAGCGGCGCCACTTCAGATCCCCGAAGGCCTGCCCAGGCTTTCGAACGGGTCTTCGAATGGCGCCGCCGGGCTGTCCGCACAAGGGCACAAGGGCACAGGGACTCTTCGGGACTCTTCAGGAGGTGGGCGGTGAGCGAGCCGCGGTCCGCGCCGACGGTCGGCCAGGTCGTCCTCGGCCGGCGCCTGCTGGACCTCCGGGAACGCGCCGGTCTCAAGCGCGAGGAAGCCGCCCGCATCCTGCGCGTCGCCCCCGCCACGGTCCGCCGCATGGAGATGGCCGAGGTCGCCTTCAAGATCCCGTACCTCCAGCTCCTGCTGAAGGCCTACGGCATCGGCGACGACGAGGCCGACGCCTTCGTCCGGCTGGCCGAGGACGCCAACAAGCCCGGATGGTGGCAGCGCTTCCACGACATCCTGCCGGGCTGGTTCTCCATGTACGTCAGCCTGGAGGGCGCGGCCGCCCTGATCCGCTCCTACGAGCCCCACTTCGTCCCCGGAGTGCTGCAGACCGAGGACTACGCGCGCGGGGTGCTCCGCTCGGGAGCCATCGGGCAGACCCGGCCCGACGACATCGAACGCCACGTCGACCTGCGCATGCAACGCCAGGAACTGCTCACCCGTAAGGACGCGCCCAGGCTGTGGGTCGTCATGGACGAGACCGCGCTGCGCCGCCCCGTCGGGGGCCCGGAGGTGATGCGTGCCCAGATCGACAGGCTGCTCGAGGCCACGAAGCTGCCCAATGTGACGCTGCAGGTCGCCCCGTTCTCCAACGGACCGCACCCGGGCACGTACGGGCCCTTCGTGCTGTTCCGATTCGCCATGCCGGAACTGCCGGACATGGTCTACAGCGAGTACCTGACCGGCGCCGTCTACCTCGACGCGCGTGCCGAGGTGGCGACCCACCTCGAGGTCATGGACCGCATGGCGGCGCAGGCCGCCACGGCACATCGCACGAAGGAGATCCTCCGGGATCTCCGCAAGGAGCTGTGAATGAACCGCATCAAACCCCAGCGCTCGCCACGGACCCGCAGCGAGCGGATCTACAACGGCATGCCCGCCCGTGAGCTGGGCAGCGAGGGCTGGCACAAGCCGTGGAGCGGCGGCAACGGGGGCAACTGCCTGGAAGCGATGAAGCTTGCCGACGGCCGGATCGCGGTACGTCAGTCCACCGACCCCGACGGCCCCGCGCTGATCTACACCTCCGCCGAGATGACGGCCTTCATCGAGGGAGCCAAGGCCGGAGAGGCGGACTTCCTGCTGTCCTGAGACGTGCGCCCTGTTGATTGTTGTTTTTAAAGCTGTTTGACATTGAGTTGATCACCTATTGCGAGGAGAAACTTGAGCTGGGCGAACGGGACGCGGGCCGGGTAGCGGCCTCCGACCGGTCGCGGGTGGGATGGCGGCGGGTGGGTTCAGGCCGTCATCGGCCGGTCGTACGGGCCGACCGGTGAGGGCAGCCGTGTGCTGCCGCCCGACAGGTGGCGGTCGACGGCCGCCGCCACCGCCCGCCCCTCCGCGATCGCCCACACGATCAGCGACTGCCCGCGTGCCGCGTCCCCGGCGGCGAAGACACCCGGGACGTTGGTCGCGAAGCCCTGGTCCCGGGCGATCGTGCCACGGGGCTCCAGTACCAGCCCCAGCCCCTCGACGAGGCCGTCCTCCCGGTCCGGTCCGGAGAAGCCCAGAGCCAGGAGGACGAGGTCCGCGCGGAGCGACCGCTCGGTGCCGGGCAGCGGACGGCGCCCGGCGTCCACACCGACCAGGTGCAGCGAACGCACACGCCCCTCCGAGTCACCGGTGAGTCGGAGCGTGGACGCGGCGAAGAGCCGCGCGTCGACGTCCGCCGCCGGAGCGGACCGCAGGTCACGTGCCTCCTCGTGCGCGGCCGACAGCCGGTACAACCGTGGATACGTCGGCCAGGGCTCCGCCTCCTCGTCGCGTTCCCCGCCGGGCTGCGCGTAGATGTCCAGCTGGGTCACGGACGCGGCCCCCTCCCGCACCGCGGTACCGAGACAGTCCGCGCCCGTGTCGCCACCGCCGACGATGACGACGTGCAGGCCGGCTGCCGACAGCGGGGAGCTCTCCAGGTCGCCCTCGCACACCCGGTTGGCCAGCGGCAGGTACTCCATCGCCTGATGGACGCCGGCCAGCTCGCGGCCGGGCACCGCCAGTTCGCGCCACGCGGTCGCGCCGGTGGCGACCACCACCGCGTCGTAGCGGGCCCGCAGCTCGCCGGCGGCCACGTCCCGCCCGACCGCCGTCGACGTACGGAACTTCGTCCCCTCGGCCCGCATCTGGTCGATGCGCCGCTCCAGGTGCCGCTTCTCCATCTTGAACTCGGGGATGCCGTACCGCATCAGCCCCCCGATCCGGTCGTCCCGCTCGTAGACCGCGACCGTGTGCCCGGCCCGGGTCAGCTGCTGCGCCGCCGCGAGCCCGGTGGGCCCCGAACCGACCACCGCCACCGTCCGCCCGGACAGCCGGTCCGGCGGGCGCGGCGGGGTGAAGCCCTCCTCCCATGCCTTGTCGGCGATCGCGCACTCGACGTTCTTGATAGTGACGGCCGGCTGGTTGATGGCGAGCACACACCCGGCCTCGCACGGTGCCGGGCACAACCGGCCGGTGAACTCAGGGAAGTTGTTCGTGGCGTGCAGCCGCTCGCTCGCCGCCCTCCAGTCCGCCCGGGAGACCAGGTCGTTCCACTCCGGGATCAGGTTGCCGAGCGGGCAGGCCTCGTGGCAGAAGGGGACGCCGCAGTCCATGCAGCGGTCGGCCTGGGCGCCGATGATCGGCAGCAGCGCCCCCGGGGCGTAGACCTCCTGCCAGTCCCGGGCCCGCTCCTCGGCCGGCCTGCGGGGCCACTCCTCGCGGGGCGTGGTCAGGAAACCCTTGGGATCGGCCATGGCCGTCTTCCTTGCGTGCGGGTGGCAGGCCGTGCGTCGTAGGGCGGCGCTCTTGCGGCCCACGATACGTCCCACCCGCCCCGCACGCAGAGCGCCGGACGACCCCTCGCCACGACGCCCCGGCCGTGGCCCGCCCGCCCCTCAGGCGGGGTGGCGGTGCCCGCTTCTCAGACGGGGTGGCGGTGCCCGCTTCTCAGGCGGGGCGGCGGCGCCCGCTCCTCAGGCGGAGTGGCGGTGCCCGCTTCTCAGGCGGGGTGGCGGTGCCCGCCCCCTCAGGCGAGGGCCAGCACGTACGCCACCGCCGCCGTGGCCGAGGCGACCGTACGCACGTGGTTCCACGCCGTCCACTCGCGCACGTACGAGGGCCACTGGCCGGCCGCCTCCGCAGTGCCCGGCTCCAGCCGGAGCAGCGCGGTGTTGCGCGGCACATTGGCGGCCGCGGTCACCCCGAACGACCCGAACAGGAACAGCCCGCTGCCCAGCAGCAGCTCCACCGCGGCCCCGTCCGGCCACAGCACGAACGTCACCACGGCGATCACCGCGGTCAGCACCGCCGTCCCCAGGAACACGAGCATGAAGGCCGGCCGCACCGCTGCCGTGTTGATCGCGTTCATCGCGGCGACTCCCTGCGCGGGCGGCAGCGCCGCGAGCCCCCGCATGACGAAGGTCGAGAACGCGCAGAAGGCGTCGGCCGTCAGACCGGTCCCGAGCACACCCAGCACTGTCAGCACGAAGTACGGTCCGTCGATCACGTCGCGTCAGCTCCCACCCGTCGCGTCGATGCCCGCTCGGCACCGTCGGCCATCGATCACCGCAAGTCAACCTCCGCACGGGCACGGTGACCATGCCCGACCGGCGCGAGCGCATGCGCGAGCGTCCAGGCGGCCGGACCGGAGTCTGACGCATCATGGGCAGGTGCGACTGGAAGCGATCACCTGGGAGAGGCTCGGCGACCTGCTCGCCGAGCGCCTGCTCGACCTCGAGCCCGCCGACGGCAGCGCCTGGCCGCGCGTCGCCTTCGACGGTGCCCCGGCAGCCCGTCCCGGCGACCTCGCGGAGCGGGTCTCCGAGGCGCTGCGTGTGCGCGGTCGTCCCTCCCTCGTCGTCGGGACGGAGGGCTTCCTGCGCCCCGCTTCTCTCCGCCTCGAATACGGGCATCAGGACGTCGAGTCCTACTACAACGGCTGGCACGACACCGGCGCTCTGTGGCGCGAGGTCTTCGACCCCCTCGGGCCCGATGGCGACGGGCGCCTTCTGCCCGACCTGTGGGACCCGGTCACCGACCGCGCCACCCGCAGCTCCTACGTCCGCCTCCCACCCGGCGGCGCTCTGCTGCTGCACGGCCCCTTCCTGCTGCGCCACTGGTTCCCCCTCGATCTGAGCGTCCATCTGGTCCTCGGCCCCGGCGCGCTGCGCCGCCGCACCCCCGAGGCCGAGCACTGGACCCTGCCCGCCTTCGAGCGCTACGAGGACGAGACCGACCCCTCCGGCACCGCCGATGTCCTCGTGCGCGCCGACGATCCACGGCATCCCGCGTGGAACGGCTGACGCGGAGGGTCGTGCCACGGAAGACCGTGAGCTTCTCGGCCCGAGTGGCCGGCCCGTCGTCAGAGCCAGCCGTTGCGCCGGAAGCCCCGGTGCAGCACCAGGCACGCGACGGCTATCACACCTATGACCAGGCCATAGCCGTACCGCCAGCGCAGTTCGGGCATGTGGTCGAAGTTCATGCCGTACACCCCGCAGACCATCGTGGGCACCGCGATGATCGCGGCCCAGGCGGTGATCTTCCGCATGTCCTCGTTCTGCGCGACCGTCACCCGGGCGAGGTGCGCCTGGAGGATGGAGTTGAGGAGTTCGTCGAACGCCGCGATCTGTTCCGTGGCCCGCAACAGATGGTCGGAGACGTCGCGGAAATAGGCCTGTATCTCCGGCTCGACCACTCGGATCGGCCGGGTGGCCAGCTCCTCCAGCGGCCGGCCGAGCGGCACCACGGCCCGCCTCAGCTCCAGTAGCTCACGCTTGAGCTGATAGATCCGCCCCGGATCGACCCGCGCGCCGTGCTCCGCGAACACTTCCGTCTCGACATGGTCGATGTCCGCCTGGACTGCGTCGATGACGCTCAGGAACTCGTCCACCACGTGGTCCGCGATCGCGTGCAGCACGGCGGAAGGCCCCTTGGCGAGCTGCGCGGGATCGGACTCCAGCCCTTCCCGCAACGGTCCCAGCGAGCCGTGCCGCCCGTGCCGCACGGTGATCACGAAGTCCTGGCCGACGAACACCATGATCTCGCCGGTGCTCACCACCTCGCTCGTGGCCGTGAGCTCCTCGTGCTCCACGTAGCAGACCGTCTTGAACACGGCGAAGAGCGTCTCGCCGTACCGCTCCACCTTGGGGCGCTGGTGGGCCTCGATCGCGTCCTCGACCGCCAACGGGTGCAGGTCGAAGAGGTCCGCGACACCCGCGAACTCCTGATCCGTGGGCTCGTGCAGGCCGAGCCAGACGAAACCGGCCCCGCGCCCCCGCATCCGCTTCACCGCGTCGACCGGATCGCCGCCCTCGGGGGTGCGGACACCGTCCCGGTAGGTCACGCAGTTCACCACCGAGGAACCCAGCGGGGAGCGGGCGGGGTGGCTCAGGTCCACACGCGGGCGCCGCCGGGCCAGTCGGGCCACCTTGCGGAGGCCGCCGACCCCTCCCAGGCCCGTGACCTTCCGTAGATTCCCTGCCATCGTCATCCGTGTCTCCTCGCGTGGGTCCCCTCGCGCCGTGCTTCCCGCGCCTTGGCGAGCCAGTCTGCCAGGCCGGCGTCAGCCGCGGACGAGCCTGTGGGTACAGAGCGTTCCGCTTTGTTCCCGGCTGTGGACAGCGCGTTCGGACGCGGACGCACATCGACCCGGCCGCCCCCGAGGGGCCGCCGCGCCGGAGCGTCGACCGCTTCAGGCAAGCCGGACAACTGGGATGATCGCCGCATGACGCGAACCGACGGATACCTCCTCGACAACCGGCAGGCCGAGGCGGCGGAGCGCTTCGAGGCCTTCGCCACCCTCTTCGACCCCACGACGTTCCGGCACCTCCAGGCGCTCGGCGTCGGACCCGGCTGGCGCTGCTGGGAGGTCGGGGCCGGAGGCACCTCGGTGGTGTCCTGGCTGGCCAAGAGGGTGGGGCCGACCGGCAGGGTCCTCGCGACCGACATCGACACCTCGCGGGTCGCTCCGGCGGGCCGGCCTCCGGTCGAGGTGCGCGTGCACGACGTGGGCGTCGAGGAACCGCCGGGGGAGGGGTTCGACCTGGTACACGCCCGGCTCGTGCTCGTCCATGTCCCGGACCGAGAGAGGGCGTTGCACTCGATGGTCAAAGCCCTGCGTCCCGGCGGCCGCCTCCTGGTCGAGGACGCCGATCCCGCGCTGCAGCCCCTGCTCTGTCCCGACGAGCACGGTCCCGAGCAGCAGCTGGCGAACCGGCTGCGGCACGGCTTCCGCCAACTGCTGACCCGTCGCGGCGCCGATCTCTCCTACGGCCGCCGGCTCCCGCGTCTGCTCCGAGAGGCAGGGCTGCGCCGCGTGGAGGCGGATGCCTACTTCCCGGTCACCTCACCCGCGTGCGCCGCCCTGGAATCCGCGACGGTCCGTCAGGTCCGCGACCAGCTGGTCGGCGCCGGGGTGGCCACCCACGAGGACATCGACCGCCACCTCGCGAACGTCGCGTCCGGCGGCATGGACCTCGCGACGGCTCCGATGATCTCGGCGTGGGGACGTAAGGCATAGGGGCGTGGGCCCCGGTCCGCCCGGGAGGTCTGCCCCCGGCCGACATACGACGGGGCACCACCTCGCCGCGTGGAGCCACGGAGGGCGTGGCACGGGCCCGGTCGGCCGGTGCGGTGTCCGTGGGCGAGGGCTGCCGACGGGCCATCGCTTCGCCCGTGCCCCGTGCCTCGTGCCCCGTGCCCTCGTACCTCGTGTCGCACGCGCTCGCGTCGCCACCTACCACGGCGAACTCCTGGCACGCGTCGCCACCAGCGTCCCCTCCCACACCTATCTATACCGACCGACCGTCAATCCGTCGCCCGTGGAGGCCTCCCGCCCACCCGTTCGACCGCCCGCGCTCCGGCCCGGCATCCCGCAGCCGTCGCCTCCTCGGGCCCCGCGCCCGCGAGCAGTGCGGCCAGGAACGCGCCGGTGAAGGCGTCACCGGCGCCCGTACTGTCCCGTGGCGACGCCGGGGCGGCGGGGACACGCGCGGACACGGTGCCGGACCGGGCCACCAAGGCCCCCTCCGCGCCCTGCTTGGCGATCACCAGCGGGACAAGCCGGCTCAGCTTCGCCGCCGCGTCCGCCGCGTCGGGCAGCCCGGTGAGCAGGCATGCCTCGTCCCGGCTGGGCAGCAGCACGTCCACCTCCTCGACCAGGTCCAGGAAACGGTCGACGCCCAGCTCGGTGAGGAACCCGGCCGACGCCGGGTCCAGGCTGACCGGCACCCCGCGCGCGTGTGCCGCGGCCAGGGCGACCGGCACCAGGGCACGGCTCGGCTTCGAGAACAGGAGGTAGCCCGACAGGTGCAGCCGGGCGACGCCGTCGAGCAGCGTGTCCGACCAGTCGCCGGGCCCGAGCCGCAGCGACGCCCCGCTGTCCGTCAGGAACGTCCGCTCGGCCGAGTCGCCCGTGTCAACCAGGCAGATCACCGTTCCCGTCGGTGCCGCCTCGTCGACGACCAGAAGAGGACGCACCCCACGGGCCACCAGCTCACGCTCGTGCCAGGCCGCCGCGTCGGTGCCGACCCGCCCCAGCAGCCGTACGTCCCGACACCCTCCGTACGCGGCCCAGCAGGCCACGTTGGCACCCGCCCCGCCGGGCAGTCGGCGGATCGAGGCGGCCGTGTCCGTGCCGGAGGCCAGCGGTCCCCGGTGCCGGGCGACGATGTCCGTGATGACGTCGCCGACGACCAGCAGGGCGCCGCCCGGCCCCGTGGTCATGCCCCGGCCCAGGCCGCCGCGACGCGTGCCGCCAGCCGCACGTTTCCGCGCACCGCCGCCAGGTTGGCGCTCAGTGAGGCCCCGTCGGTGTGCCGTACCAGGTAGTCGAGCAGGAACGGCGTGACTGCCTGGCCCTTGACCCCCTCCTCCTCGCAGGCGTGCAGCGCGTCGGCGAGCACCCGCGCGTGCAGCGCGGGATCGAGTTGCTCCTCCTGCGGGACGGGATGGGCGACCACGAGCGCGGACTGCGGCCCGCCCAGCGCGTCCTGCGCCCGCATGACCGTCGCCACCTCTTCCGGGGTGTCCAGCGTCCAGTCCACTGGATGCCCCGAGTCGGACAGGTAGAAGCCGGGGAAGCGGTCCGTACCGTAACCGGCCACCGCGACACCCAGCGTCTCCAGCCGCTGCAGGGTCGCCGGCACGTCCAGGATGGACTTCACGCCCGCGCACACCACCGTGATGCGGGTGCGTGCCAGCAGGCCCAGGTCGGCCGACTCGTCCTGCGTCACCGTCCACTCCCGGTGCACGCCGCCGAGCCCGCCGGTGGCGAACACCCGGACGCCCGCCAGTGCCGCCAGCAGGGCGGTCGCCGAGACGGTGGTCGCCCCGCTCGCTCCGGCGGCCAGCGCGAGCGGCAGATCGCGGTGGCCCAGCTTGCGGATGCCGTCCTCGTTCGCGACCCGCTCCAGCTGCTCCTTGTCCAGGCCGACATGGGGCCGCCCGTCCAGCACGGCGATGGTCGCCGGTATGGCGCCCTCCTGCCGTACGGTCTCCTCCAGCTCACGCGCCACCAGCAGATTGCGCGGGCGCGGCAGCCCGTGCGCGATGATCGTGGACTCCAGCGCCACCACGGGGTGACGCGCGTCGATCGCCGCCCGTACCTCTTCCGACACCATCAGCATCACGCGCCTGCCTCCTGTCCGTCGGGTTCTCCCTCATCTCTGGCGGGCGGGGGACCGGGCCAAACTCCTCAAGGGCCCCGGCCGGAGTCTTGCGGCCCTCCGGGAAGACCACGAGCCTGGGAACCATGACGGACAACACGACACGTCTCGACCATGTCGTCCTCTGGGTGCGCGACCCGGTCGCCGCTGCCGATTTCTACGAGAAGACCCTGGGGCTGGAGCCCTTGCGGGTCACGGAGTACGCCGCGGGGACTGTGAGCTTCCCTTCCGTGCGGCTCAACGACGAGACCATCCTCGATCTGGCGCCGCGCTCCCTGGCGGAGCGCATGCGAATGGTCCCCGGCGCCGACGGCAGTGCGGGTCATCCCGTCAACCACGTCTGCCTGTCGCTGCCACCGCAGGACTTCGAGGCACTGCGCGCCCGTCTCGAAGAGCGGGCCGTGCCGGTCTCGGAACTGGCGTACGACTCCTACGGCGCCCGAGGTCTGGCCCGGCGCAGCTTCTACTTCGGCGACCCGGACGGCAACATCATCGAGGCACGGCACTACGAGTAGAAGGCGAGGTACTACGCGTAGCCCCGCCAGGCACCGCACCCGGACGGCCGACCCCTCAGAACAGCGGCTCGGGCAGCACGCCCTCCAGCGCGAGCAACTGCCGCTTGGTGCCCACGCCGCCCCCGAACCCGCCGATGCCACCGTCGCTCTCGACGACCCGGTGGCACGGCACGACGACCGGCAGCGGATTGGCCCCCATCGCCATGCCCACCGCCTGGGCGGCGCCCGGCTGACCGACCCGGCCGGCGAGGTCGCCGTAGCCGACGACCGAGCCGTAGGGGACGCCGGACGCGAGTTCGCGCAGCACCTCCCGGTTGAAGCCCGAGATCAGCGACCAGTCCAGCGGCAGGTCGAAGTCACTTCGCCGGCCCGCGAAGTACGCCTCCACCTGCCGTATCGCCTCGGACAGCAGCGGCGAGCCGGGCGCCTCGACGGGCTCCGTGCCCAGCCGGGCCGCGAGCCTTTCGAGCGCCCGGTCGCGCGCGGCGTCGGTGGCGTGGAACACGACGTTGACCAGTCCGTCGCGGGTGGCGGCCAGCAGCAGCGGACCGGTGTCGGTGCCGACGACGGTCCACACGACCTGCTGTTCGTACTGCCCATGGCTGTCCATGCGCCAACGGTACGGCCGACCACTGACAACGCCCGGGCCGGCGGCGGACGCGGCCCGCCCCTGCCTCGGGCGGGACTGGATCACCGGCGTGCCGAGTCCTCATCCTCGCCGACGGCGTCCCGCACCACGTCGGGCTTGTTGGTGATGATGCCGTCGACGTCGTACCCGGCGACCCGCCGGGCGATGTCCGCGTCGTCGACCGTCCAGGTGAGGACCTCCATCGGCCTGCCGTGCGGCCCCGTGAACGCGTGCACGGAGGAGACGTAGCTCATGGAGAGGGAACCGTACGAGGGGTTGATCTGGTCGGTGAACTCCGCGTACTCGGGCAGGTCCGACACCGGCGGCGTGCCGAGGAACCCGGTCTTGACGGCCGGCTTGAGATCGTGGACGGTCCGGACGCTGTCCGCGCTGAAACTCTGCACGACCAGTCGGCCGGCCACGTGCCGCCGGTCGAGCCAGCCCTCGTTGGCGAGGACCTTGAGGGTCTGCTGCTCGATGCCCGGGTACAGCTGGGGGTTCTTCAGCTCCAGCAGCAGCTTCTGGTGGTTGTGCTCCACGCGGTCCACGTACTGCTTCAGCGTCGGCACGCGCGCGCCCGCGTACTCGGACCCGAACCAGCTCCCCGCGTCCAGGCGCGCGATCTCCGCCGCGGTGAAGTCCTTCACCTTCCAGGGCGAGCGGTCGGGGAAGACCTCCTCCACGTCGGTCGTGCGCCGCAGGTTGTCGTCGTGGAGGACGACGAGCTCGCCGTCCCTGGTGCGCTGGACGTCGTTCTCCACCCAGCGGATGCCCATCTCGGCCGCCTTGTCGACGGCGGCCAGCGTGTTCTCCGGCGCATACCCGGAGGCGCCCCGGTGGGCGACGACCGAGGGACCGTCGTCCCCGCTCTGGGCGGTCCTGGCGTGCGAGAGCGGAGTGAGCAGGGCGACTCCCAGGAACGCGGTGGTCGTGACGGCAACTGCGCGCGCGTGCATGCGTACTCCTCGCGTCGAGCGATCACGGACAGCACCACTGTGACACCGGAGAGTCAACGGGAGAGGGGTGCAGAATGGCCACAGGCTGAATGGAGTTGCTCAACTCCGCTCACCGGGGCGCCACAAGTGGGTCAAGGCCGTGATTCTTTGCCGGAGAATCGTTCGACCATTCCGGTGGGAGTCATACTCTCTGCCTCGACCCTGACCGTTCGCGCGGTCCTGGGAGGGGGCGCACATCAGGGAATTCCGGGACGTATCCGGGGTGTAAGAAGGCGGAAGGGCAGCCGCACATATGCAAGGCACGGTCGAGGGATTCAGCTACGGACTCGTCACACCGCTGGTGGCCTACCTCATGGCCTGCCTCGGCGGTGCCCTCGGTCTGCGCTGCACCACCAGGTCCATGCGGGTCACCCGGTCCTGGCGCCCGGCGTGGCTCGCGCTCGGCTCGGCGGCGATCGGCTCCGGCATCTGGACCATGCACTTCATCGCCATGATGGGCTTCACGATCGAACACACGCCGATCCGCTACGACTGGCTGATGACCTTCGCCAGCCTGGCCGTCGCCATCGTGATGGTGGGCATCGGGATCTTCATCGTCGGCTATCGGGGCGCGCGGGGAACGGCCCTGTTCACCGGCGGCACGATCACCGGCCTGGGCATCGCGTCGATGCACTACCTGGGTATGGCCGGGATGCGCCTGGACGGGCAGCTGACGTACAACACGTTCACCGTGGCCGTGTCCGTCGTCATAGCCATGGCCGCCGCCACCGCCGCTCTGTGGGCGGCCGGACAGGTCCGGGGATTCCTGTGGAGCGTCGGCGCCAGCCTGGTCATGGGGCTGGCCGTGACCGGCATGCACTACACGGGCATGGCCGCCCTCGAGGTCCATCTCCACGGCACGGCCGATCCCTCCACCGGGGGCTCGGCCGCGGAACTGCTCGCCCCCATGCTGATCGGCCCCCTCGCCTTCCTCCTCCTCGCCGGCGTCGTGGTGATGTTCGACCCGCTGATGATCATGGGGAGGGCCGCCGAAGCCCCCGTCGAGCGGAAGCCGGGCGTCCCAGCCCACCCCGAGGCACCGCGCACGGTCCGCCGCCCTCCGCACCACCCCGCCCACCACACGCGCCGCCCTCGCGTCCGGCGCTCCCGAACCCCGCAGAACCGCTGATCCGGACCCGTTGTCAGTGCGGGGTCGTACGGTGGAACCCATGCGGCCCGTTTCCCAGATCGAACGCACGGTGGCGCCCTTCGAGGTCGTCAGCCCCTACCAGCCGAACGGCGACCAGCCGGCGGCCATCGCCGAGCTCGCCCGGCGTGTCGAAGCAGGCGAGAAGGACGTCGTGCTGCTCGGCGCGACCGGCACCGGCAAGTCCGCCACCACCGCGTGGATGATCGAAAAGCTCCAGCGTCCCACCCTCGTGATGGCGCCGAACAAGACACTGGCCGCCCAGCTGGCGAACGAGTTCCGCGAACTGCTGCCGAACAACGCCGTCGAGTACTTCGTCTCGTACTACGACTACTACCAGCCCGAGGCCTACGTCCCGCAGTCGGACACCTACATCGAGAAGGACTCCTCGATCAACGAGGAGGTGGAGCGCCTGCGCCACTCGGCGACCAACTCGCTGCTCACCCGCCGCGACGTCGTCGTGGTCGCCTCCGTCTCCTGCATCTACGGCCTCGGCACCCCGCAGGAGTACGTGGACCGCATGGTCCCGCTCCGGGTGGGCGAGGAGCACGACCGGGACGAGCTGCTGCGCCGCTTCGTGGACATCCAGTACACGCGCAACGACATGGCCTTCGCCCGCGGCACCTTCCGGGTGCGCGGCGACACCATCGAGATCTTCCCGGTCTACGAGGAGCTCGCGGTCCGCATCGAGATGTTCGGTGACGAGATCGAGGCACTCTCCACACTTCACCCGGTCACCGGCGAGATCATCAGCGACGACCAGCAGCTGTACGTCTTCCCCGCCTCCCACTACGTCGCCGGCCCCGAGCGCCTGGAGCGGGCGGTCAACGACATCGAGAAGGAGCTGGGCGAGCGGCTGTCCGAGCTGGAGAAGCAGGGCAAGCTGCTGGAGGCCCAGCGACTGCGGATGCGCACGACGTACGACCTGGAGATGCTCCGCCAGATCGGCTCCTGCTCCGGCGTCGAGAACTACTCCATGCACTTCGACGGCCGCCTGCCCGGCTCCCCGCCGAACACCCTGCTGGACTACTTCCCGGACGACTTCCTGCTCGTCATCGACGAGTCGCACGTCACCGTGCCGCAGATCGGCGCCATGTACGAGGGCGACGCCTCCCGCAAGCGGACCCTGGTCGACCACGGCTTCCGGCTGCCCTCCGCCCTCGACAACCGTCCACTGAAGTGGGAGGAGTTCCAGGGACGCATCGGACAGACCGTGTACCTGTCGGCGACCCCGGGCACCTACGAGCTCTCCCGCTCGGACGGCGCCGTCGAGCAGATCATCCGCCCCACCGGGCTCGTCGACCCGGAGGTCGTCGTCAAGCCCACCGAGGGCCAGATCGACGACCTGGTGCACGAGATCCGCAAGCGGACCGAGAAGGACGAGCGCGTCCTGGTGACCACGCTCACCAAGAAGATGGCCGAGGACCTCACCGACTACTTCCTGGAACTCGGCATCCAGGTCCGCTACCTGCACAGCGACGTCGACACGCTGCGCCGGGTCGAACTGCTGCGTGAGCTGCGCGCCGGCGAGTACGACGTCCTGGTCGGCATCAACCTGCTGAGGGAGGGCCTCGACCTGCCGGAGGTCTCCCTGGTGGCGATCCTCGACGCCGACAAGGAGGGCTTCCTGCGCTCCGGCACCTCCCTGATCCAGACCATCGGCCGCGCGGCGCGCAATGTCTCGGGCCAGGTCCACATGTACGCCGACAAGATCACGCCGGCGATGGAGCGGGCGATCGACGAGACCAACCGCCGCCGCGAGAAGCAGGTCGCGTTCAACAAGGCGAACGGCATCGACCCTCAGCCGCTCCGCAAGAAGATCAACGACATCGTCGCGCAGATCGCCCGCGAGGACATCGACACCGAGCAGCTGCTCGGCTCGGGCTACCGCCAGTCGAAGGACGGCAAGGGCGCCAAGGCCCCCGTGCCCGCCCTCGGCGGCCAGGCGACGGCCGGTGCCAAAGCGGCCAAGGGCAAGGGCAAGAGCAAGGAAACCGTGCCGACCGACCGGCCCGCGGCGGAGCTCGCCGAACAGATCGAGGACCTCACCACCCGTATGCGGGCGGCCGCCGCGGACCTGCAGTTCGAGATCGCGGCCCGGCTGCGGGACGAGGTCTCCGAGATGAAGAAGGAACTGCGTCAGATGAAGGAGGCCGGTCTGGCCTGATGGCCCGCCCGGGCACGCGCTGTGTTGCAAGACCGACACAAAGTGCGGACCTGGGTGGGGCGCTGTCAGTGTCCCTGCGTAGGGTTCTGGTCAACCGCGGGTCCGCGGCAACAGGGGACAGTTCGAGAGGGGATCAGCGCGTGACCGTCAACATGACCAAGGGTCAGGCCATCAGTCTGCAGAAGAGCGACGGCGGCAACCTGACGTCGGTGCGCATGGGTCTCGGCTGGCAGGCGGCTCCCCGGCGCGGCCTGTTCGGCTCGCGCACCCGGGAGATCGACCTGGACGCCTCGGCCGTCCTGTTCGCGGACAAGCAGCCGGTCGACGTGGTCTTCTTCCGCCACCTCGTGAGCGACGACGGCTCGGTGCGCCACACCGGGGACAACCTCGTCGGCGGTGTCGGCCAGGGCGGTGACGACGAGGCGATCCTCGTCGACCTGCAGCGCGTCCCGGTCCACATCGACCAGATCGTCTTCACCGTGAACTCCTTCACGGGCCAGACCTTCCAGGAAGTGCAGAACGCGTTCTGCCGCCTGGTCGACGAGACCAACGGTCAGGAGCTCGCCCGCTACACGCTGGCCGGTGGCGGCGCCTACACGGCCCAGATCATGGCGAAGGTGCACCGCGCGGGCCAGGGCTGGGCGATGACCGCCATCGGTTCCCCGGCCAACGGCCGCACCTTCCAGGACCTGATGCCGGCGATCCTGCCGGTCCTGTAGCAGGACGGCAGGTACCGGCCGGCCCCGTGAGCAGCACGGGCGGTCGTCGCACGACACATCACGAGTGACGCACGAGTGACACAGGGGGAAGGCGATGACGGCCGAGCTGACGCGGGGACAGAACCACCCGCTTCCCCGGGCCCGTCTCGAGATCCGGGTCTCGGCCGGCACACCGATCGTGGCCGGAGCAACGCTCGGCGACGAGAACGGCAGGGTCCACGGCGTCGAATGGGTGGCCCACCCGGGCACGCCCGCCCTGCCCGGTCTGGAGGTCTCCCGGCAGGCAGCCGCCGACCATCGTCTCGCGGTGGACCTGGACGCCGTGCCGGACACCGTGCACCGCGTCAGTGTGCTGCTCGCCCTGCCCGCCGGCGGGATGGGCCCGGGCCGCTTCGGGGCCGTCGCCGCCCCCTTCGTCGCCGTCACGGGCCTCGACGGTGACGAGGTCGCCAGCTACACCATCACCGGTCTTGAGGCCGAGTCAGCCGTCGTCGCGCTGGAGCTATACCGGCGGCAGGGTGCCTGGAAGGTGCGCGCCGTCGGCCAGGGCTACACGGGCGGTCTCGCCGAACTCCTCACCGACCAGAACCTGCCCCAGGCCCACCAGCTCGCCCGAAGCATCCAGGAGGCGGTGGCCGGCGGCCTGGCCCGTTCGGTGCCGGCACCCCCGGCACGGACGGCCGACGGCAACCGCTCCCGGCAGGCCGCCACCCCGGCGCACGGTCCGGACCACGACACCGCCGCGCCCCAGGGCACCCCCGGCCCCGTACCCCCGGTGTCCCCGTACGACGCCCGGGGTGTGTCCGACCCGCAGACGCCCGGCGTTCCGGCACGGCACGGCACGCAGCAGCCGTATCCGGCCGGACCGGGGGACTCCGCCACCGGCGGCCAGCCGTCCGCGCCCACCGCCGGCGGCCCGATCGACTACAGCCACCCGCGCCGGCAGAACGCCGCTCCGCCTCCGCCCCCACCCACCGCACCCCCGGCCGCACCCGGGCAGCCCGCGCGGCCCGTCGCGGGCGACGCCACCGGCTGGTCCATGGAAGAGCGGCTCTACAACCAGGTGTGGGGCATGTTCGAGGACCTGGCCCGCACCACGGCCGCGTACCGCAGTGCCGTCGACTTCGCCGACTCGCGCATGGAGAAGGAACTCGACCAGGTCCTGTCCGACCCGCGCAGCCGGATCGGCGGCCAGGGCGACGCCGCCCGGGAAGCGGCGCGCACCCGGCACACCCAGCTCGTCTCCCAGGCCCGGGAGGCCCTGGACCGGGACGTCGCTCAGCTCGCCGCAGAAGCGGATGTGGTCGAGCCCGCCCTGCCGGCGGCCTACGCGCGCTGGGACAACCCCGTCTGGCACGCCTACCGCGTACCCATGGAGATCCCCATGGCCCTGCGGCTGGGCGATCTCCATCTCCCCGAGACGGACCGGATACACATCCCGCTGCTGGTCCGGTTGCCGCTGGAGCGCGGCCTGTGGATCGACAGCGGGCGTTCCGCCTCGCTCGACGGTTCGTTCGCCGACTCCCACGAGATGCGGCGCCTGGGGCTGGAGACGGCGGTCGCGCACGCGGCGAGGCTGCTCGCCGTCTATCCGGCGGGTGAGTTCACCGTGCACGTCATCGACCCGGCCGGATCAGGGGCGCGGGCACTGGCCCCGCTGGTGCAGACCGGAGTGCTCGCGGCCCCGCCCGCCCTGGGCGCCGCCGGGACGGCGGACGTGCTCGCCCGCCTCACCCAGCGCGTCGACCTGGTGCAGATGGCGTTGCGCGGAGGCGCTCCCGACGCGCTTCCGCCCGGCCTCGACACGTCCCAGCAGCTCCTGATCGTCAACGACTTCCCGCACGGCTTCGACGACCGGGCGGTGAACCAGCTCCGCTACCTCGCCGACGAGGGGCCGGCCGTGGGCGTCCACCTGATGATGGTCGCCGACCGTGAGGAGTCCGCCGGGTACGGGCCGCTGCTCGACCCGCTGTGGCGCTCGCTGCTTCGGCTGACGCCGGTGGCCGACGACCACCTCGCCGACCCGTGGGTCGGGCATGCCTGGACGTACGAGCCGGCGCTCGTGCCGCCCGGCAGTCAAGTGCTCCAGCAGGTGCTCACCCAGGTCGCCGCAGCCCGCCGTCCGTGGGACCGGTGACCGCCTCCGAGCTGGTCTTTTGAGCTTAATTTGCGAATCTCTTTACCTTCTCTTGGGGAATGGGGTAGTGTCGTCCGTACGGAGGGGAGTACTCCCTGTCTGTGCGGCGTACCCGTCAATACGGATCAGGCCAGATCCCGGGGCGTCGGCCCGTGGGTTCCGAACGCGTCACGTGTCCCGGACCCGGGTGGAAGAGACCTCCGGCAGCGACGACGCTGACATTTGCCGTGTGACGTACTGCCGGAGGCGTAGTAGTGGAAGTTTCTGTGACCCTGTGGGTCCTGACCGTCGTGGGCCTTGCCGCTCTGATCGGTGCCGATTTCTTCATCGGCCGCAAGCCGCACGACGTATCGATCAAGGAAGCCGGGATCTGGACGGCCGTCTGGATCGCCCTGGCGGCCCTCTTCGGAATAGGCCTGTTCGTCTTCGGTGGCGGCCAGCCCGCCGGCGAGTTCTTCGCGGGCTACATCACCGAGAAGTCCCTCAGCGTGGACAACCTCTTCGTCTTCATCCTGATCATGGCGAAGTTCGCGGTGCCCACGCAGTACCAGCAGCGAGTGCTCCTCATCGGTGTCCTCGTAGCCCTGATCCTGAGGACCATCTTCATCGCGGCGGGTGCCGCGATCATCGCCAACTTCTCCTGGGTCTTCTACATCTTCGGCGCCTTCCTCATCTACACCGCCTGGAAGCTCATCCAGGAGGCGCGGGCCGACGAGGACGACGAGGAGTTCGAAGAGAACAAGCTGCTCAAGGCGGCCGAGCGCCGCTTCGGCGTCGCCGACCGATACCACGGCACCAAGCTGTGGATCGAGGAGAACGGCAAGCGCGTCATGACCCCGATGCTGGTCGTGATGCTCGCGATCGGTACCACCGACGTGCTCTTCGCGCTCGACTCCATCCCGGCGATCTTCGGCCTGACCCAGGACCCGTACATCGTGTTCACGGCCAACGCGTTCGCCCTGATGGGTCTGCGTCAGCTGTACTTCCTCCTCGGCGGTCTGCTGCGGAAGCTGGTGCACCTCTCGTACGGCCTGTCGGTGATCCTGGGCTTCATCGGCATCAAGCTGGTGCTGCACGCCCTGCACGAGTCCGGGGTCCACGTCCCCGAGATCAGCATTCCGGTCTCGCTCGGCGTGATCTGCTCCGTCCTGATCGTCACCACGATCACCAGCCTTCGGGCCTCCAAGAAGCAGGCCGAGGCGGAAGCGGCGGCCACCAAGGACGACGACGCCCCGAAGGACAGCGTCGAGGCCTGACCACCTAGGGTCCCCCGGCCGGGCGCCGGGGACCAGCACCGGGAGCGGCGAGCGGCGAAGAGCCGCCCGCCGCTTCCGGCATGCACATCGCAGCGAGGTGACCCGGTTCCCCGGCCCGCGTGACAGAGAATGCGGGGCCCATCGCCCTCTGCGACGATCTCCGCATGGTCACTCGTCCCAGGGCGCTCATCACGCATTGGACGACTGCCACGCCCGTGGTCGCGGTCGTGCTGCTGGCCTTCACCTGGGGGCGCGACGTGCCCGGCGCGGTCGTCGCGCTGCTGACGATCGTCCTCGCGATGGCCGTACTGGCCGCCGTCCACCACGCCGAGGTGGTCGCCCACCGGGTCGGGGAGCCGTTCGGCTCCCTGGTCCTCGCCGTCGCCGTCACGGTCATCGAGGTCGCGCTCATCGCGACCCTCATGGCGGACGGCGGTGACAAGAGCGCGACGCTGGCCAGGGACACGGTCTTCGCAGCCGTGATGATCACCTGCAACGGCGTGGTCGGCCTGAGCCTCCTGGTCGCCTCCCTGCGGCACGGCACCGCGGTGTTCAACCCGGAGGGCACCGGCGCGGCCCTCGCGACGGTCGCGACCCTGGCCACGCTCAGCCTGGTGCTGCCGACGTTCACCACCAGCGCGCCCGGCCCGGAGTTCTCCACCGTCCAGCTGACGTTCGCCGCACTCTCCTCGCTGGTCCTCTACGGCCTGTTCATCGCGACCCTCACGGTGCGGCACCGCGACTACTTCCTCCCGATCACCCGCCAGGGCGACGTGATCACCGTCGAGGACCACGCCCACGCCCCGCCGGCCCGCACCGCCCTGATCAGCCTGGGGCTGCTGGGCCTGGCACTGATCGGCGTGGTCGGCCTCGCGAAAGGGGTGTCGCCCACCATCGAGGACGGAGTGGAGGCCGCAGGGCTGCCCCACGCCGTCGTCGGCGTCATCATCGCCCTGCTGGTACTGCTCCCCGAGACCATCGCCGCCCTGCGCACCGCGCGCCGCGACCGCGTGCAGACCAGCCTGAACCTCGCGCTCGGCTCGGCGATGGCCAGCATCGGCCTGACCATCCCGGCGGTCGCCCTGGCCTCCGTATGGCTCTCCGGACCGCTCGTCCTCGGCCTCGGCTCCACCCACATGGTGCTGCTCGCCCTGACCGTGGTGGTCGCCTCGCTGACGGTCGTGCCGGGCCGTGCCACGCCCTTGCAGGGAGGCGTCCATCTGGTGCTGTTCGCGGCGTATCTGGAACTCGCCGTCAACCCGTAGTCGTCGTAGACATAGACATAGACATAGACAGAGACGTAGACGTAGGCGGGGCGAGCGTCAGTACGTGACGGTGATGCGGCGGGCCGGCCCGTCGACCCGTACGGTGCCCCCGTACGGGATGACGACCTGCGGATCGGTGTGGCCGAAGTCCACGTCGAAGACGATCGTGGTCTCGGGAGCGTAGGCCCGCATGGCCCGCAGCACCGCCTCACGCTGCTCAGCCGCGTACCCGGCGGCCTCTTCGGGGCTGTTGGGACGTTCGAACGACCACGTCTTCGGGCGGGCCATCAGCAGCGCGGAGAGACGGCGGAGCAGCCCGCGCTCGCCCATGTTGCGCAGGGTGCGGAAGACTTCCGTGGCGCTCGGCATCTCCTCGGAGGTCTCCAGGAGCAGCACGCCGTCGTCGTACTCCGCGGGGTCGCGGGCCATCTCGCGGTCGGCCATCAGCAGCCCGGCGAGGATCTCCAGGCAGCCGCCCCAACTGCGTCCCTCGGCCACCCGGCCGGCGTTCACCCAGGACCATCCCGACCCGAGCCGGGAACCGGGTTCCTCGTCGAAGGTCGCCGGGTCGGCCCAGTCGCGGTCGACGTCGTTCCAGCGCTCGGCGGGCCGCAGTTCGTACGGGCCCGGGGTGAACAGCGCCGCGCGCAGGGAGTCGGCGGTCTGCGGGTGCATGGCGACGGGACGTCCCAGCTCGACCATGACGCTCGCGCCGTGGTAGCCGACGATGCCGGTGTTGCGCAGGTAGGCGAGCAGATTCGTGTTGTCGCTCGTACCGAAGAACGGCTTCGGGTTGGCCCGGATCAGCTCCCGGTCGAGCAGCGGCAGTACGGTGATCTGGTCGTCGCCGCCGATCGACGCGATCACGGCCTTGATGTCGGGGTCGGCGAAGGCCGCGTGGATGTCGGCGGCCCGCTCGCCGGGCGTGGAGCCCATCTTCCGGGTGGCCGGGTACTCCACCGGCTCCAACTCGTACTCCTTGCGCAGCCGTTCCAGGCCCAACTCGTAGGGGAGCGGGAAGAGTCCAGGCAGACCGGAGGAGGGGGACAGCACCGCGACACGGTCGCCGGGCGAGGGCTTGGGCGGGTACGCGATCGGCGTCATGCACGGAGGGTACGGCCGGCCGGATCGTCGGCGCACCGTGATAAACCGGGGTCCGAGCAGCGGTCCGCCAAGGGCCGCCGCACCCCGAACGGACCGGAGGAACCGTGCCCCGCACCCTGGCCAACGCCCCGATCATGATCCTCAACGGCCCCAACCTGAACCTGCTGGGTCAGCGTCAGCCGGAGATCTACGGCTCCGACACCCTCGCCGACGTCGAGGCACTGTGCGTGAAGGCGGCGACGGCACACGGCGGCACGGTGGACTTCCGGCAGTCCAACCACGAGGGCGAACTCGTCGACTGGATCCACGAGGCCCGGCTGAACCACTGCGGGATCGTGATCAACCCCGCCGCCTACTCGCACACATCCGTCGCGATCCTGGATGCGCTCAACACCTGCGACGGGCTGCCGGTGGTGGAGGTCCACATCTCCAACATCCACCAGCGCGAGTCGTTCCGACACCACTCCTACGTCTCCCAGCGCGCCGACGGTGTGATCGCGGGGTGCGGCGTGCAGGGTTACGTGTTCGGCGTGGAGCGGATCGCGGCGCTGGCCGGGGCGGGACAGGCCCAGGCCTGAGCTGCGGGGGCCGCCGGCCGAGAGCGGGAATCGGGGAACCGGCGGCCCTTGTACGCGTCGCGCGAGGCACGCCCGGCAGTCACCAGCCGCGAGCGCGCCACTCCGGCACGTGGGGCCGCTCCGCGCCGAGCGTGGTGTCCTTGCCGTGCCCCGGGTAGACCCACGTCTCGTCCGGGAGCACGTCGAAGACCTTGGTCTCGACATCGTGGATCAGGCTCGCGAACGCCTTCGGATCGTCGTGTGTGTTGCCTACACCGCCAGGGAAGAGACAGTCCCCGGTGAACACATGGGGATGCCCGTGCGGGTCGTCGTACACCAGGACGATGGAGCCCGGAGTGTGCCCGACCAGGTGGCGCGCGGTGAGTTCCACCTGCCCCACCCGGATCGTGTCGCCGTCGTCGACCGGGACGTCGGTCGGCACCGGGATGCCCTCGGCGTCGTGCCGGCCCGCGTAGGTGCGGGCGCCGGTGGCCGCGACGACGTCGGCGAGCGCCTGCCAGTGGTCGCCGTGCCGGTGAGTGGTGACGACGGACGCGATGCCGCCGTCACCGATCGTGCCGAGCAGCGAGTGCGCGTCGTTCGCGGCGTCGATCAGCAGCTGCTCGTCGGTGGCCCGGCAGCGCAGCAGATAGGCGTTGTTGTCCATCGGGCCGACCGCGACCTTGGTGATCATCAGGTCCTTGAGCTCGTGCACATCGGCGGGGCCACCGACCCGCACCTCTCCGCTGTACGTCATATACGCCAGCCTAGCGCTGGGAGGCGGTCCGTAGACCGCCGTCCCCGGGCTACAGCGGCGGCAGCGACGGCAGCGGGCCGCCCTCCGCCGACAGTGCGGTCCCCTCGCGGCGCCCGGCGAGCCAGCCGAGCAGGTCGGCCGGGGGACCGGTGACCGTCACCTCGGGCTCGCCCGCCTCCCGGCCCGTGCTCCACGCGCGCGTGCCGTCGGTGAGGCGGGTGGGCGGCACGTCAGGGTGCCCGGCGAACCGGGCGGCCAGGAAGTCGGTCTCCCGCTCCGTGAACTGCGCCGGAAGATCCTCCAGCTCGTACCCGATGCCCAGGTCCACGTGGTGCAGCTCCACCTCGACCCACCGCCGGAACGGCAACCGGGAGGCGGAATCGGTGATCCCGCCCCGCAGCTCCACCGTGCGCGACCAGTCCGCGAGCGCGGCCGAGGCGTCCTGGAACCGGACCGCGCTCTCGCGCACGTCGGTGAGCTGGGCGTCGAGGGGGCGCGGGGCGTCCCGCTCGATGTCGGCGTCCCGGGCCTCGCCGGAGACGTACATGGGGCGTCCTTCGAGGACGTTCACGAGGGCGTCCGCGTTGCGGGCGAGGTGGGCGAGGACGTGGCCCCGGGTCCAGCCCGGAAGCCGTGACGACTCCGTCACGGACGCGTTGTCCAGTTTCCCGACCGCGTTGAGCAGCCGCTCGGTAGCGTCACGTACAGACGCCAGGTCATGCGCGTGATCAATCATGGTGCTGACCTTAGACCGCGCCACACCTTCGGGTGAAGGTGGCGGACGACGCCCGCAAATCGAATGCACGTGCTATATGGTCGGATGCGGCGTCGGGCATGCTGGGGAGTCGGGGTTTGTTGACAACCGGTGAATCCGACCGGCGTTGTCAGTGGCTCCCCCTAGTCTGAGAAAGACGGGGGCCTCGCCCCTGTCACTTCTCTCAAGAAAGGTGCGGACCGGCGTGGCCGACCGTCTCATCGTCCGTGGCGCGCGCGAGCACAACCTGAAGAACGTCTCGCTCGACCTGCCTCGTGACTCGCTCATCGTCTTCACGGGCCTGTCCGGGTCGGGCAAGTCCTCCCTGGCCTTCGACACCATCTTCGCCGAGGGCCAGCGGCGCTACGTGGAGTCGCTCTCCTCCTACGCCCGGCAGTTCCTCGGCCAGATGGACAAGCCGGACGTCGACTTCATCGAGGGCCTCTCCCCGGCGGTCTCCATCGACCAGAAGTCGACCTCGCGCAACCCTCGCTCCACGGTCGGCACCATCACCGAGGTCTACGACTACCTGCGCCTGCTCTTCGCCCGCATCGGCAAGCCGCACTGCCCCCAGTGCGCCCGGCCGATCACGCGTCAGTCGCCGCAGGCCATCGTCGACAAGGTCCTGGAGCTGCCGGAGGGCAGCCGCTTCCAGGTGCTGTCGCCGCTGGTGCGCGAGCGCAAGGGCGAGTTCGTCGACCTCTTCGCCGACCTCCAGACCAAGGGCTACTCCCGCGCGCGGGTGGACGGCGAGACCATCCAGCTGTCCAACCCGCCCACGCTGAAGAAGCAGGAGAAGCACACCATCGAGGTGGTCGTCGACCGTCTCACGGTCAAGGACACCGCCAAGCGCCGCCTCACCGACTCCGTGGAGACCGCCCTCGGCCTCTCCGGCGGCATGGTCGTGCTCGACTTCGTCGACCTCCCCGAGGACGACCCCGAGCGCGAGCGGATGTACTCCGAGCACCTTTACTGCCCGTACGACGACCTGTCCTTCGAGGAACTGGAGCCCCGCTCCTTCTCCTTCAACTCGCCCTTCGGCGCCTGCCCCGACTGCTCCGGCATCGGCACGCGCATGGAGGTCGACCCGGAGCTGATCGTCCCCGACGAGGACAAGTCCCTCGACGAGGGCGCCATCCACCCCTGGTCGCACGGACACACCAAGGACTACTTCGGTCGCCTCATCGGTGCCCTCGCGGACGCCCTGGGCTTCCGGACGGACATGCCCTTCGCGGGCCTGCCGCTGCGCGCCCGCAAGGCCCTGCTGTACGGCCACAAGACCCAGGTCGAGGTCCGCTACCGCAACCGGTACGGACGCGAGCGCCGGTACACCACGGCCTTCGAGGGCGCGATCCCCTTCGTCAAGCGCCGGCACAGCGAGGCCGAGAGCGACGCCAGCCGCGAGCGCTTCGAGGGCTACATGCGCGAGGTGCCCTGCCCCACCTGTGAGGGCACCAGGCTGAAGCCGCTCGTCCTCGCGGTCACCGTCATGGGCAAGTCGATCGCCGAGGTCTCGGCGATGTCCATCAGCGACTGCGCGGACTTCCTGGGCGAGCTGAAGCTCAGCGCCCGCGACAAGAAGATCGCCGAGCGCGTGCTGAAGGAGGTCAACGAGCGGCTGCGGTTCCTGGTCGACGTCGGCCTGGACTACCTCTCGCTGAACCGCGCGGCCGGCACCCTCTCCGGCGGCGAGGCCCAGCGCATCCGCCTGGCCACCCAGATCGGCTCCGGACTCGTCGGCGTGCTGTACGTCCTCGACGAGCCCTCCATCGGCCTGCACCAGCGCGACAACCACCGGCTGATCGAGACCCTCGTCCGGCTCCGCGACATGGGCAACACCCTCATCGTCGTCGAGCACGACGAGGACACCATCAAGGTCGCCGACTGGATCGTCGACATCGGCCCCGGCGCCGGCGAGCACGGCGGCAAAGTGGTGCACAGCGGCTCCCTCAAGGAGCTGCTCGACAACGCCGAGTCGCAGACCGGCCTGTACCTGTCCGGCAAGAAGGCCATCCCGCTGCCCGACATCCGGCGCCCGCGCGACCCCTCCCGGCAGCTCACCGTGCACGGAGCCCGCGAGAACAACCTCCAGGACATCGACGTGTCCTTCCCGCTGGGCGTCTTCACGGCCGTCACCGGCGTCTCAGGATCCGGCAAGTCGACCCTGGTCAACGACATCCTGTACACGCACCTGGCACGCGAGCTGAACGGCGCCCGGAGCGTCCCCGGCCGGCACACGCGCGTGGACGGCGACGACCTCGTCGACAAGGTCGTCCACGTCGACCAGTCGCCCATCGGCCGCACCCCGCGGTCGAACCCGGCGACGTACACCGGCGTCTTCGACCACGTCCGCAAGCTGTTCGCCGAGACGACCGAGGCGAAGGTCCGCGGCTACATGCCCGGCCGGTTCTCCTTCAACGTCAAGGGCGGCCGCTGCGAGAACTGCTCGGGCGACGGCACCATCAAGATCGAGATGAACTTCCTCCCGGACGTCTACGTCCCGTGCGAGGTCTGCCACGGCGCCCGGTACAACCGGGAGACCCTGGAGGTCCACTACAAGGGCAAGTCCATCGCCGACGTCCTGAACATGCCGATCGAGGAGGCGACCGACTTCTTCGAGGCGGTCCCCGCGATCTCCCGGCACATGAAGACGCTGAAGGACGTCGGCCTCGGCTACGTCCGGCTCGGCCAGTCCGCGACCACCCTGTCCGGCGGCGAGGCACAGCGCGTCAAGCTCGCCAGCGAGCTGCAGCGCCGCTCCACCGGACGCACGGTCTACGTCCTGGACGAGCCGACCACCGGTCTGCACTTCGAGGACATCAGCAAGCTGCTGACCGTCCTGTCCGGCCTGGTCGACAAGGGCAACACGGTCATCGTCATCGAGCACAACCTCGATGTGATCAAGACCGCCGACTGGGTCGTCGACATGGGCCCCGAGGGCGGCGCCGGTGGTGGCCTGGTGGTCGCCGAGGGGACGCCCGAGCAGGTGGCCGGCGTTCCCGCCAGCCACACCGGGAAGTTCCTCCAGGAGGTCCTCGGCGCCGACCGGATCAGCGACGCTGTCACGGTGAAGACCCCGCGCAAGGGGGCGAAGACGGTGGCGGCCAAGACAACCGCCAAGAAGACCGCCACCAAGAAGGTCACCGGCACGGCCGCCAAGAAGACCGCCACCAAGACGGCCAAGAAGGCCACCACTAAGGCCACCAAGCCCGCCGCGAAGAAGACGACGCGGACGAGCAAGGCCTGAGCCGAAGCCGCGCCGGGCCCCACGGACGATCCCGTGGGGGGCGGAGCGGGGTTTGTGCTGGGCACGCCCTCCCGGAAACCCCAGGTTCCCAAAACGCCTATCTAGCCGGA
>NZ_JBHJRX010000017.1:112436-116194 GCF_042268605.1 Streptomyces sp. NPDC056296
GCGCTGGCTACTGGGGAGGCTCCGGGGTGCCCCGGCGCGGCGTTCGCGCGGCACCCGCGCTCAGGCACCCGCCGGCTCCACGAACTGCATGTCGAGCTGGATCTTCACCACCTCCCCGAGCAGCCCCGGAGCGAAGTCCAGGCCGAACTCGCTGCGCCGGATCTCACCCGTCGCCTCGAACCCGGCGTGCCGGCCGTCGCCGCCGACGGGCATGGCTCCCAGCCCGCCGAACTCCACGGCGAGCGTCACCGGGCGGGTCACGTCACCGATCGTCAGCTCGCCCTCCATGGTCCAGTCCTCGCCCTCGCCCGACACCCCGGTCGAGCGGTAGGTCATCGTCGGCCGCTTCGCCACGTCGAGCAGGTCGGAGGCGCGTACGTGCGCGTCCCGGTCGGCGTTCCCGGTGTCGATGGAGGCCAGATCGATCGTCGCGGACACCCGGACGTCCTCGACCCGCTCCCCGACGAACAGCTCGGCCCGCACGCCGCCGAAGCGCCCCCGCACCTTGGCGATGCCGAGATGGCGGATGGTGAAGTTCACGGCGGAGTGGAACGGGTCCATCGCCCACCGGCCGGGGGCGATCGGCAGGGGAGTGGTGGCGGTGCTGGAGATGTCGTTCGTCATGCCCTCAACCCTGAGGCGGCCGTGCCCCCGCAGGGAGACCGGCCCGAGCGTGGTAGTCGCAGGGCCATCCTCTCGCCCGCGCACATTGGTACGTTCCAGATGTGAGCGACAACGAGTTGGGCACGTTCCTGCGGACCTGGCGCGAATCCGTCACCCCCGTCGAGGTGGGTCTCCCCGCCGGTCCCCGCCGCCGCACCCCCGGCCTGCGCCGCGCCGAACTGGCCACGCTCGCGGGAGTCAGCGTCGAGTACCTCACCCGGCTGGAACAGGGCCGCGACCGCAACCCGTCCGTCCAGGTGCTCGGCGCCCTCGCCGACGCGCTGAACCTGTCGCTGCGCGACCGGATGCTGCTGCGCCGCCTGACCAAGGAGGCCGACGGCGGCGACCCGCTGCTCTGCGCCGCGGCCCCGCCCCTCAGCCGCGGCGCACGCCCCACCGTGCGGGCCGTACTGGACCGCCTGGAGCCCGCCCCCGCCGTGGTGCTCAACTGGATCGGCGACGTCCTCGCCCACACCGGCGGCTACGCGCGGCTGACCGGGCCGCTCGGGCTGCTCGACGACGAGCGGCCCAACCTGCTCCGGTACCTGTTCACCGACGAGCGGGCCCGCGCCGCCTACCCCGACTGGGACCGCGTGGCCGACGACCTGGTCGCCCAGCTCCGGCACGAGGCCCCCCTGCGGGACCCGTACGTGGCCGAGCTGGCCGACGAGCTGACGGTGACGGCGGGGGCGGTGTTCACCGACCGGTTCGCGGACCTCGCTGTGGCCCCGCGACGCGTCGGGACCCAGCACGTCGAGCACCCGGAGGCCGGACCCCTGCGGCTGTCGTACGAGACGCTGACGCTTCCCGAGGAGGGCCAGCGGATCGTCGTACACCTGCCCGCGGACGACGCCACGGCCGCGGCCCTGGACCGCCTCGACGGTCGCCGCCCCGGCGCCCTGCGTGCGGTACGGCCGGCGGGCTGACCACCGAGACGGCCGGTGCCGTCGGTGTTCAGACGGCCACCTCGTGGGCGTACGGCGGCTCCGCGCCCGCCCGCGAACAGGTGACCGCCGCCGCGCGGGCGGCGAACCCCAGCAGCTCCGCCCAGCCCTGCGCCCCCAGACCGGCCACGGCCTCGTCGTCGAGGGCGTCCCGTACCGCGAGGCCGTGCAGCAGCGCCGCGTTCACCGTGTCGCCCGCGCCGATCGTGTCCACCACGTCGACCCGCTCGCCCGGCACGGTGTACTCACCCCCGTCTCGGGTGTACGCCGTCAGCCCGGCACCGCCCCGGGTGACCACGACCGCCGCCGGGCCCGCCGCCAGCCACTCCCGGGGCGTGCCGCCCAGCCACTCGGCGTCCTCGGCGGACAGTTTCAGCAGCGACACCGACGGCAGCCAGCTCCTGAACCGGGCGCGGTAGGCGTCCGGGTCCGGGATCAGCCCGGCGCGGATGTTCGGGTCCAGCGCCGTGAACACCCCCCGCGCGGCCGTCTCGCGCAGCAGCTCCTCGTACGCGCTCGCCCCCGGCTCCAGCACCAGTGAGCAGGTCCCGAAGGAGACCGCCCGGGTGCCTGACGGCAGCGCGGTGGGCACCGAGAACAGCCGGTCCGCCGTCCCGTCCACATAGAAGGAGTACGCGGCCGAGCCGTCCGCGTCCACCGAGGCCACGGCGAGTGTCGTCGGCTCGGCCCCGCGCTGCACCGGCGAGACGTCCACGCCGGTTTCGCGCAGCCGGTCCAGCAGCGCCTCGCCGAAGGCGTCGTGCGACACCCGGGAGCAGAAGGCGGCGGGCGAGCCGAGACGGCCCAGCGCGACGGCCGTGTTGAACGGCCCGCCGCCGAGCGCCGGCCGCAGCGTGGCGAGGGCACCCGTGCCCTGCGGTACCAGGTCGATCAGTGCCTCACCGGCGACGACGATCACGGAAGACTCCTTTCATGAGCCTTTGCGGAGGCTTGCCGGGGCTGCTCGGGGCAGCCGCACGAGGTGCGGTGGACGAAGGCACAGGGCAGCCGCAGGGTCCGCACCGGCCGGTCCGGCGCGGCGAGGCGTTCCAGCAGCAGCCGTACGGCCTGGGCACCCAGCTCCCTGCTGGGCTGCGCGACGGCGGTGAGCCGGGGGGAGAAGAGGTCGGCCCAAGCGAAGTCGTCGAAGCAGCACAGCGCGAGGTCACCGGGCACGGACAGACCGCGGTCCCGCAGGGCGCGCAGCGCGCCGATGGTCATCGCGTTGTTGGCGGTGACCAGCGCGGTGGGCGGCACCGCCAGGGACAGCAGGGCCGACGTGGCCCGTTCACCGCCGTCCGCCTCGGAGTCGCCGTGGACCAGGAGCCGTTCGTCGTACGGCAGTCCGGCGGCGGCGAGGCCGTGCCGGTAACCGGTGATCCGCTCGCGCGTCGTGCTGAGCCCCGGCCGGCCCGCGACGAGCCCGATCCTGCGGTGGCCGAGCCCGGAGAGGTGGGTGACCAGCCGCGTCGTCGGCTCGGCGCTCTCGGCGCACACCTGGTCGAAGCGCGGGGCCCCGTCGCCCTCCGGCACGTCCAGGACCCGGTCGAGGAAAACGGTCGGCACGCGGTGGCGGCCGAGGTAGGCGACGAGGTCGCGCGGGTCCGCGGAGGGCGCGACGATCATGCCGTCCACGCGTCGCTCGTGCAGTAGCTGGACGACCTTGCGCTCGTGTCCCGGATCGTCGTGGGGGTCTGCGATGAGCAGGCTGTAACCGTGCTCCAGGGCGGCGGCCTCGACGCCCTGGAGGATCTCCGTGAAGTACGGGTTGCTGATCGCCGACACCGCGAGCCCGATGGAGCGGGTGCGGGCGGTCACCAGGGAGCGGGCCAGGGTGTTCGGGGTGTAGCCGAGCTCCTCGATGGCGTCCAGCACCGCCTGGCGGGTGCCCGGCAGCACGGGCCGAGTGTCGTTGAGCACGTGCGAGACGGTCGCCACGGAGACCCCGGCGCTGCGTGCGACATCGGCCATGGTCGCCATCGGCGTGCCCCCTCTCCCGTACTGCCGCGCATCGGCCTCCGGGCCGCCCCACGCGTACTGGCCGGGACCGTACCGCATCCGCGCGGGGCGCGTAAACGCTTGCGCAAGCGTTTACGCGCCCCACGCTGAGGTCCCCCCACCAGCCCGACCCGGGCCCAACCACGGGCACAA
>NZ_JBHJRX010000017.1:116204-128175 GCF_042268605.1 Streptomyces sp. NPDC056296
GCCCTGGGGCACGTCCTCGTACCCCCCTCCAGTCGAGACCCACAACCCCCTCCCCCCCCTCCCCCCCCCCCCGCGCGGATATCACCGCGCCGGTGCGACCCGCCCTCAGCCGCGGCCACGACCGCCGGATATCGTCGCCCTGCACGCCCCCGACCAGTGGAGACCACATGCCCGGCCGTCCCGCCCCGAGCCGCCGCACCGTCCTGCGCTCGGCGGCCCTCACGCCTGTCGCCGGACTCGGTCTGGCCGCCTGCTCACCGGGTGACGACGGTGCCGCGCCGGCCAGGCCGACCGCGCCCGTCGACCTCGGTACGGACGGTGAGGTCGCCAAGGGCGCGACCAAGCTCTACCGGGACGCGAACGTGGTGGTCAGCCGGGCCGAGGACGGTTCCCTGAAGGCGTTCAGCACGGTCTGCACGCACGCGGGCTGTCCCATCAAGAAGCTGCAGGGGACGAAGCTCGTCTGCCCCTGCCACGGCAGCGAATTCGACGCCCGCACCGGCGAGGTGCTGCACGCCCCGGCGACCGTGCCGCTCATCGAACTGCCGGTCGAGGTGAAGCAGGGCCGCATCGTCGCGAGCCCCGGGGTCTGACCGGCCCGGGCCGACGCCACCCACGCATTTCCGGGCCCTGCCCGATCACTCCCGGACCCCACCCGCTCACCCCGGGCCCCATCCGCTCGCCCCAGGCCCGCCCGATCGCTCCCGGGCCCCATCCGCTCGCTCCAGGTCCGCCCGATCACTCCCGGGCCCCATCCGCTCGCTCCAGGCCCCGCCCGATCACTCCCCGGCCCCACCCGCTCGCCCCAGGCCCCGCCCGATCACACGCCCCCCCGCTCAGCCCGGGCCCCGCCCGATCACTCCCGGGCCCCCGCTCAGCCCGGGGGCCCGCCCGCTGACCCCACCCCCCGGTTCACTCCCAGTCCCACCCGATCCCCAGCATCCCCGACCGCACCCGTGGCTCCACGAGATGCACCGAGTGGTGCCGCCCGCTGAGGGCCAGCTCCTGCCGGCCGCCGCGCGGTGCCGCCGGCGAGTGCTGCGTGAACCGGTGGCAGCGCACCGGCAGGGCCGCGACGTCGAAACGCACCTGGAGCGCGTACTGCCCGCTCGCCGAACCGAACCCGCGGACGTACTCGCGTGACGCCCCCGCCGTGCCGTCCTCCACGCCGTAGCGGAAGAGGTGGGTGTCCCCGGCCCGCAGGCACGTGTCGAAGAGCAACTCGGTCACGAGCACCCCGGTCTCGTGGTGGGTGCGGACGCGTCCCGTACGGCAGTTCTCCAGCGCGTGGACGGTCATCCGCGCGGGAGCGCATCCCGGGTCGCCCTGGTGGACGGCGACGAAACGGTCGACGCCGTCGCGGTGCGCGCGGACGATGTGGTGCGATTCGCGGCCCGCGAGTTCGCGGCGGGGCCCGACCCGGATCAGTTCGTGGTGCCCGAGGATGTGGACCCCGCCGTCCGACGGCGGATGATCCAGCTCGGCCAGCAGCCGGTCGAGTACGCCCGAGGCCTCCACGTAGGAGCGGTAGGAACGGGTCGCGGGCCGCTTGGCTGAGGTGTCCTCGTCGGCCTCGGCGAGCAGGCGTATCAGTGACTCCTCGGGCAGCTGGAGTATCTCCTCCAGCGCCCGCACGGCCCGCAGCGACTCCGGGCGCTGCGGCCGCCGGGCGCCCTGCTGCCAGTAGCTCAGACTTGTGACGCCCACTCTCACCCCGTGGCGCGACAGATGGTGCTGCACCCGCTGCAGCGGTAGTCCACGAGCGGCGATCGCGGCGCGCAGGGCGACGTGGAACGGGCCGCCGCGCAGGGCCGAGTCGAGTTCCGCGGTGGCGACGTCCGCGTGCTGAGTGGCGTGCGGCATGCAGGGGCCTTTCTGTGAAGCCCACAACGGCTGGTCAGACCGTTCGGCGCGGATCCGTCGAGAGGATCCGCCGAGGGGATCGGCCGGGGCCGCCGCCCCCGTTGCGGCACAGCGGGTCTTCACATCCGTACGCCGCGCTCCAGGGCCCCGAGTCCCCCCGCATTGAAGCGTGTTGACCAAGCTCCGACAACACCTGACGCCGGACCGCGACGCGCTCCTGGCCGAGAACACACCGGCCCGCCGCCCCGAGGGCACCCGGCGTGACCGAACGGCCCCGGACCGTCTCCCCCCGGCCCTGCCTCCGGTCGTCCACAGGGGCCCCGGCCCGTCGTCCACAGCCCCGCCGGAGTGTCGGTCCCCGCCAGTAGGGTGTGAGTCATGGCCGACCCCTCCAGCTACCGCCCCAGGCCGGGTGAGATCCCGGACTCCCCGGGGGTGTACAGGTTCCGTGACGAGCACCGCCGGGTGATCTACGTCGGAAAGGCGAAGAGCCTGCGCCAGCGCCTGGCGAGCTACTTCCAGGACCTGGCGAACCTCCACCCCCGCACCCGCACCATGGTCACCACGGCCGCGTCCGTGGAGTGGACGGTGGTGTCCACGGAGGTCGAGGCGCTGCAGCTGGAGTACTCCTGGATCAAGGAGTACGACCCCCGGTTCAACGTGAAGTACCGCGACGACAAGAGCTACCCGTACCTCGCGGTGACGATGAACGAGGAGTTCCCGCGCGTGCAGGTGATGCGCGGCCACAAGAAGAAGGGCGTGCGGTACTTCGGACCGTACGGACACGCCTGGGCGATCCGCGACACGGTCGACCTCCTGCTGCGCGTCTTCCCGGTGCGCACCTGCTCCGCCGGCGTCTTCAAGAACGCCGCCCGGACCGGCCGCCCCTGTCTGCTCGGCTACATCGGCAAGTGCTCGGCGCCCTGTGTCGAGCGCATCTCCCCGGACGACCACTGGGACCTGGCCGACGAGTTCTGCGACTTCATGACCGGCCGCACCGGTACCTACCTGCGCCGCCTGGAGCGGCAGATGGCGGTGGCGGCCGAGGAGATGGAGTACGAGCGGGCGGCGCGCCTGCGCGACGACATCGGTGCCCTGAAGAAGGCCATGGAGAAGAGCGCGGTCGTGCTCGCCGACGCGACCGACGCCGACCTGATCGCGGTCGCCGAGGACGAGCTGGAGGCGGCCGTCCAGATCTTCCACGTGCGCGGGGGACGCGTGCGCGGCCAGCGCGGCTGGGTCACGGACAAGGTGGAGGAAATCACTACCGGCGCCCTGGTCGAGCACGCCCTCCAGCAGCTGTACGGCGAGGAGACCGGGGACGCGGTCCCCAAGGAGGTCCTGGTCCCCGCCCTGCCCGACCCGGTGGAGCCGGTCCAGCAGTGGCTGACGGAGCGCCGCGGTTCGGGCGTGTCGCTGCGGATCCCGCAGCGCGGCGACAAGAAGACGCTGATGGAGACCGTCCAGCGCAACGCACAGCAGGCGCTCGTCCTGCACAAGACCAAGCGCGCCTCCGACCTGACGACGCGCTCACGCGCGCTGGAGGAGATCGCCGACGCCCTCGGCCTGGACAGCGCCCCGCTCCGGGTCGAGTGCTATGACATCTCGCACCTCCAGGGCGACGACGTCGTGGCCTCCATGGTCGTCTTCGAGGACGGGCTGGCCCGGAAGAGCGAATACCGCCGGTTCCAGATCAAGGGCTTCGCCGGACAGGACGACGTCCGCTCCATGCACGAGGTCATCACCCGCCGCTTCCGCCGCTACCTCGCCGAGAAGGAGCAGACCGGCGAGTGGGTGGACGGGGAGGACGGGGAGGACGGGGCCGACGGGACGGAAGCCAACGGCGACCGGCGGCTCACGGAGGGCCCGGCCCTGAAGGACGACGACGGCCGCCCCAAGCGCTTCGCCTACCCGCCCCAGCTGGTGGTGGTCGACGGCGGCCAGCCGCAGGTCGCGGCGGCCCAGCGGGCCCTGGACGAGCTCGGTATCGACGACATCGCCGTCTGCGGACTCGCCAAGCGACTGGAGGAGGTGTGGCTGCCCCGCGAGGACGACCCGGTCGTCCTGCCCCGCACCAGCGAGGGTCTGTACCTGCTGCAGCGGGTCCGCGACGAGGCGCACCGCTTCGCGATCACCTACCAGCGCGCCAAGCGGGCCAAACGCTTCCGCTCCAGCCCGCTGGACGACGTGCCGGGCCTCGGGGAGACCCGCAAGCAGGCGCTGATCAAGCACTTCGGTTCGGTGAAGAAGCTCCGGTCGGCGACGATCGACCAGATCTGCGAGGTGCCCGGCATAGGCCGCAAGACGGCCGAGACCGTGGCCGCGGCCCTCGCCCGGGCCACCCCGGCCGCGCCCGCCGTGAACACGGCGACCGGAGAGATCATGGATGACGAGGACGGGGCACCCGAGACGACGGCGGATGCCCCGGGGGAGCCCGTGACCGCGGGCACCCCGGACGAACGACGGGGGCAGGAGAGATGACCGAGCACGAGGCACAGCCCACAGTGGGGCGAGAACAGGCCCACGGCACGACCGGCGAGGAGGCGGGCCCGCAGACGGCCGCATCCGAACAGCGCCAGGACGACGGAGCACAGGTGAGTACGGGCAAGGAAACAGCCGGGGCGCACGAGGCGGCCATCCCCGAGCTGGTGATCATCTCCGGCATGTCCGGAGCCGGCCGCTCGACGGCCGCCAAATGTCTGGAGGACCTGGGCTGGTTCGTCGTCGACAACCTCCCGCCCGCGCTGATCCCCACCATGGTGGAGCTCGGCGCCCGCTCCCAGGGCAACGTGGCACGGATCGCGGTCGTCGTCGACGTCCGTGGCCGGCGCTTCTTCGACAATCTGCGCGAATCCCTCGCGGACCTCGACTCCCGCGGCGTCACCCGGCGGATCGTCTTCCTGGAGTCCTCCGACGAGGCACTGGTGCGCCGCTTCGAGTCGGTGCGCCGCCCGCACCCCCTCCAGGGCGACGGCCGCATCGTCGACGGCATCGCCGCCGAGCGGGAACTGCTGCGCGAGCTGCGCGGCGACGCCGACCTGGTGATCGACACCTCCAGCCTCAACGTGCACGAACTGCGCGCCAAGATGGACGCCCAGTTCGCCGGCGACGAGGAGCCCGAGCTGCGGGCCACCGTCATGTCCTTCGGCTTCAAGTACGGCCTCCCGGTCGACGCCGACCTGGTCGTGGACATGCGCTTCCTGCCCAACCCGCACTGGGTCCCGGAGCTGCGCCCGTTCACCGGCCTGAACGAGGAGGTGTCCTCGTACGTCCTCAACCAGCCCGGGGCCAAGGAGTTCCTCGACCGCTACACCGAGCTGCTCCAGATGATCGCCGCGGGCTACCGTCGGGAGGGCAAGCGCTATGTGACCGTCGCCGTCGGCTGCACCGGCGGCAAGCACCGGTCCGTGGCCATGTCGGAGAAGCTCGCCGCCCGGCTCGTCGCCGAGGGCGTGGAGACGGTGGTCGTCCACCGGGACATGGGACGGGAATGACAGGACGTACTCCGCGGCTGAGCAGGCTGCGCCGGGTGGTGCCCGAGGGACGCGGCGGCAGGCCCGCCGAAGCCCGCGCCGCCCGGCCCGAACAGGCGCGCGGCGGCAAGCCGCGCCGCCGGGGCACCCAGCCCAAGGTCGTCGCCCTCGGCGGCGGCATGGGCCTGTCCGCCTCGCTCGCCGCACTGCGCCGGATCACCGGCGACCTCACCGCCGTCGTCACCGTGGCCGACGACGGCGGCTCCAGCGGGCGTCTGCGCGACGAGCTGGGCGTCCTGCCGCCCGGCGACCTGCGCAAGGCGCTGGCCGCGCTGTGCGGCGACGACGACTGGGGCCAGACCTGGGCCCGCGTCATCCAGCACCGCTTCCAGTCCCAGGGCGACCTGCACGAACACGCGGTCGGCAATCTGCTGATCGTCGCCCTGTGGGAGCAGCTGGGCGACCACGTCCAGGCGTTGGACCTGGTCGGCAAGCTGCTCGGCGCGCACGGGCGCGTGCTGCCCATGTCCGCCGTGCCGCTGGAGCTCCAGGCCCTGGTCAAGGGGCACGACCCGGACCGGCCCGACGCGGTGGACACCGTGCGCGGGCAGGCGACCGTGGCGCTCACGCCCGGTGAGGTGCAGTCCGTGCACCTGGTGCCGAACGACCCGCCCGCCGTCCCCGAGGCGGTCGACGCCGTCCTGGACGCGGACTGGGTGGTGCTCGGCCCCGGCTCCTGGTTCTCCTCGGTCATCCCGCACCTGCTCGTGCCCGATCTGCTGGACGCGCTCGTCGAGACGAAGGCCCGCCGGGTGCTCTCCCTGAACCTCGCTCCGCAACCCGGAGAAACCGAGGGCTTCTCCCCGCAGCGTCATTTGGAGGTTTTGGGACGACACGCCCCTAAACTCGCCCTGGACGTGGTGCTGGCCGACGAGGCCGCCGTGCCCGACCGTGACTCGCTCACCGACGCCGCGAAACGGTTCGGCGCCGCGGTCGAACTGGCTCCGGTCGCCCGGACCGACGGGACCCCGAGGCACGACCCGGAGCTGCTGGCCGCCGCGTACGACCGTATTTTTCGGATGCATGGAAGGATCGGCCCATGGCGATGACGGCAGCGGTGAAGGACGAGATCTCCCGGCTCCCCGTCACCCGGACCTGCTGCAGAAAGGCGGAGGTCTCCGCCGTTCTGCGGTTCGCCGGCGGCCTCCACCTGGTGAGCGGGCGCATTGTGATCGAGGCCGAGCTGGACACCGCGAGGGCGGCCAGGCGGCTCAAGCAGGACATCCTGGAGATCTTCGGACACAGTTCCGAGCTGATCGTGATGGCGCCGGGCGGGCTGCGCCGCGGCTCGCGTTTCGTCGTCCGGGTGGTCGCGGGCGGTGACCAGCTCGCCCGCCAGACCGGCCTGGTGGACGGCCGCGGCCGCCCGATCCGCGGCCTGCCGCCGCAGGTGGTCTCGGGGGCCACCTGCGACGCCGAGGCGGCCTGGCGCGGAGCCTTCCTGGCGCACGGCTCGCTCACCGAGCCCGGCCGCTCCTCCTCCCTGGAGGTGACCTGCCCGGGCCCCGAGGCCGCGCTCGCCCTGGTCGGCGCCGCCCGCCGACTGTCGATCCCGGCCAAGGCCCGCGAGGTGCGCGGCGTGGACCGGGTCGTGGTCCGCGACGGCGACGCGATCGGCGCCCTGCTCACCCGGCTCGGCGCCCACGACGCGGTGCTGGCCTGGGAGGAGCGGCGGCTGCGGCGCGAGGTCCGCGCCACCGCCAACCGCCTCGCCAACTTCGACGACGCCAACCTGCGCCGCTCGGCCCGCGCGGCCGTGGCCGCCGGTGCCCGGGTCCAGCGCGCCCTGGAGATCCTCGCCGACGACGTGCCCGAGCACCTCGCCGCCGCGGGCCGGCTCCGCATGGAGCACAAGCAGGCCTCCCTGGAGGAGCTGGGCGCCCTCGCCGACCCGCCGCTGACCAAGGACGCCGTCGCCGGCCGTATCCGCCGCCTGCTGGCCATGGCCGACAAGCGGGCCTCGGACCTCGGCATTCCCGGCACGGACGCCAACCTCGGCGAGGAGGAACTGGCCGACAACCTCGTCGGCTGACCGAACACGCGTCGACCCGCCGCACGCGAACCGGCCCGCCGCACACGGTTTCGTCAACAAGCCGGTGCGGGCGCCCACTTGGGTGACCCGTACCGGCTTTCGCGTGTCCTTGCCGCACTCTTGACTCGATCATGAGCTGTCATGAGCCTGGCATCTGTTCGCTGCTGTGGCGAACGCAGGCCTGTCGGACAGGCCCCATCTAGGGGGGTTCATGAGACGAAGAGCGAGATCGATCCTCGCCGTCGGCGCGCTCCTGATCGGCGGAGCGAGCTTCGCGCCCATCGCCCAGGCACAACCCGAAGGCCCCGCGACCGCGGACGCCGACGAGGTGAAGGTCTTCCGCGCCGACGTGACCCAGGAGCAGGTACCCCTGCTGCTGGCCGCCGGCCAGGACGGCCACGAACTCGGTGAGCAGGTCCCCGACAAGGGCACGGCCACCGTCGAGGTCTACCTCACCGACCAGCAGGCCGGGAAGCTGGAGAAACAGGGCGTCGACCTCAAGGAGCACACCCTCTCCACCCGCGCCGAGAAGCGCGTCGAGGACGCCGCCGAGGGCGTCTTCCGCCCGTACAGCGGCAGCGGCGGCCTCAAGGAGGAGATCCTGCGGACCGCGCAGGAGAACCCCCGCCTCACCAAGGTCGTCTCCATCGGCAAGACGGTGAACGGCCAGGACATCCTGGCGCTCAAGCTCACCAAGAACGCGAAGAGGACGAAGGACGGCTCCAAGCCCTCCGTCCTCTACATGTCCAACCAGCACGCGCGCGAGTGGATCACCCCGGAGATGACCCGGCGGCTGATGCACCACTACCTGGACAAGTACGACAAGGACCGGCGGATCAAGAAGCTGGTCGACTCCACCGAACTGTGGTTCCTCCTGTCGGCCAACCCCGACGGCTACGACTACACGTTCGAGAACACCGACAACCGCCTGTGGCGCAAGAACCTGCGCGACAACAACGGTGACGGCGCCATCGGCACCGGCGACGGCGTCGACCTCAACCGCAACTTCGCCTACAAGTGGGGCTACGACGACGAGGGCTCGTCCCCCAACCCCACCAGCGAGACCTACCGCGGCGACGGCCCGAACTCCGAGCCCGAGACCAAGGCCCTGGACGCCTTCCAGAAGCGGATCGGCTTCACCTACGGCATCAACTACCACTCCGCAGCCGAACTGCTCCTCTACGGGGTCGGCTGGCAGGTGGCCACGAACACTCCGGACGACGTCCTTTACGAGGCGCTCGCCGGCACGCCCGAGAATTCCGCGATCCCCGGCTATCACCCGCAGGTCTCCTCGGAGCTGTACACCACCAACGGCGAGGCGGACGGTCACGCGGCCAACGTCAACGGCGTGGCGATGTTCACTCCGGAGATGTCGACCTGCCAGACCATCTCCGAGCAGGACCCCGACGACGAGTGGAACGCGGGCGACTGCCGGTCGGGCTTCAACTTCCCCGACGACGAGAAACTGATCCAGCAGGAGTTCGCGAAGAACATCCCCTTCGCGCTCTCCGTCGCCGAGAGCGCCGCCCACCCCGACCGGCCGTCCTCCGCGGTCGGCCTGGAGGCCGCCGACTTCACCCCGGCCCCCTTCACCACCTCCTACTCGCGCGGCGCCGACCAGGAGGTCTCCGTCGTCGTACGCAAGTCGGTGCGCGACAAGGAGCTGAAGTACCGCGTCAACGGCGGACGCGTCCACGACATGAAGCTGCGGCCCTGGCGGGGCGGCGAGACGTACGGCGGCGAGGACAACCTCTACTTCGACGAGTACCGGGCCAAGGTCAAGGACGGTGACCGCGGCGACCGGGTCGAGGTCTGGTTCGCCGGCGAGACGAAGCGCGGCAAGCGGACCGAGAGCGAGCACTTCACCTACACGATCGCCGAGCGGCCCCGCGCGGACGTCCTCGTCGTCGCCGAGGAGGGCGCGAAGGCCACGCAGACCCAGAAGTACGTCGACGCCCTCAAGGCCAACGGCAAGCGGGCGGCCGTCTGGGACGTCGCCGCGCAGGGCGCGCCCGACGCGCTCGGCGTCCTCAGCCACTTCCACACGGTCGTCCACCACACCGGCGCCGCGGTGCCCGGCAACGCCACCCAGCTCCAGCTGCGTGCCTTCCTCAACGAGGGCGGCAGGCTGATCGAGGCGGGCGAGCGGGCCGGCGGCAGCGTCGACCTCGGCGACGGCACCATGTCCAACGACTTCAGCCAGTACTACCTGGGCGCCTACACCCGCACCTCGACCCCCGGGGCCACCGGATTCACCGGCTCCGGCAAGCTCGGCGGGACCACCGGCACACTCGGCGACGCCCCCGGCAACCCGCTGGACACCGCCGGAACCTACAGCGTGACCTCGGACCAGCTGCCCGCCGACAGCTACCCGCAGTTCGCGAGCGAGGGCGCCGGGAAGTTCGCCGGCACGGTCAACCCGTACGGGCCCTACGCGGGGGAGTGGATGGCCGCCGCCGTCCACACCGACGACGCCTACAAACGGCTCACCCGCACCGTCGACCTCACCGGTGTCACCGCCGCCGAGCGGCCCACGCTCCGCACCCAGCTGCTGTGGGACACCGAGAGCGGCTACGACCACGCCCTGGTCGAAGCGCACACCACCGGCGCCGACGACTGGACCACGCTCCCCGAGGCGGGCGGCGCCACCGGCACGGCCGTACCCGCGGAGTGCGCGGCCGGGTTCTACATGGGCGAGCACCCCTGGCTGGAGCACTACCTGACCCTGTCCGACGACGGCTGCACCGCGACCGGCACCACCGGGCAGTGGAACAGCCTCACCGGCTCCTCCGGGGGCTGGCGGCAGGTCGAGTTCGACCTGAGCGCCTACGCCGGGAAGTCCGTCGAGGTGTCGATCGCCTACGTCACCGACCCCGGCAGCGGCGGACGCGGCGTCCTCGCCGACGAGGCCTCGCTGGTCGTCGGCGGTACGGCGACCGAGACCGAGGGCTTCGAGACCGCGCTCGGCGCCTGGGAGGTCTCCGGGCCGCCCGCGGGCAGCCCCGCCGTCCTGAAGGACTGGGCCCGCACCGGGACCCTGTTCCAGACGTACGGCGCGGTCACCACGGACGACACGGTCCTGCTGGGCTTCGGCCTGGAGCACCTCACCGAGCCGGCCGCCCGGGCGGCTCTGCTCCGGCAGGCGCTGCGTGCCCTGGATGAGTGAATCCCGGGCCGCTGGGGACTGACCCGGTGTAGCGAAATCGGGTGATCGGTCCCCGTGGCCGAGGGCGGTCCGTACCCCTACTGGCGGGTACGGACCGCCCTGCGGGTATGGGGCGTCTCGATGTCACCCCCGAGGCCCCGGAGAGGTAGGGTCGGAGGTGGTCGGGGACATCCCAAATACAGCTCGCCGGCACATCGGGCCGGCGTACCAACGAGGAGATCGGTTCGTGACGATCCGCGTAGGCATCAACGGCTTTGGCCGCATCGGTCGTAACTACTTCCGCGCGCTGCTGGAGCAGGGTGCAGACATCGAGATCGTGGCTGTCAACGACCTGGGTGACACCGCGACCACCGCCCATCTGCTGAAGTACGACACCATCCTCGGGCGCCTCCCGTACGAGGTCTCGCACACCGAGGACACCATCACCGTCGGCGACAAGACCATCAAGGTCCTCGCCGAGCGCAACCCCGCGGACATCCCGTGGGGCGAGCTGGGTGTCGACATCGTCATCGAGTCGACCGGCATCTTCACGAAGAAGGCCGACGCCGAGAAGCACATCGCGGGCGGCGCGAAGAAGGTCCTCATCTCGGCCCCGGCCAAGGACGAGGACGTCACCATCGTGATGGGCGTCAACCAGGACAAGTACGACGCGGCGAACCACCACGTCATCTCCAACGCCTCCTGCACCACCAACTGCGTGGCGCCGATGGCCAAGGTCCTCGACGAGAACTTCGGCATCGTCAAGGGCCTGATGACGACGGTCCACGCGTACACGAACGACCAGCGCATCCTGGACTTCCCGCACAAGGACCTGCGCCGCGCCCGTGCCGCCGCGGAGAACATCATCCCGACCACCACGGGTGCCGCCAAGGCCACCGCGCTGGTCCTCCCGCAGCTCAAGGGCAAGCTGGACGGCATCGCGATGCGCGTCCCGGTCCCGACCGGCTCGGTCACCGACCTCGTCCTGGAGCTCGGCCGCGAGGTCACCAAGGAAGAGGTCAACGCCGCCTTCCAGAAGGCCGCCGAGGGCGAGCTCAAGGGCATCCTGGAGTACACCGAGGACCCGATCGTCTCCTCGGACATCGTCAACGCCCCGGCGTCCTGCACCTTCGACTCGTCCCTGACCATGGTCCAGGACGGCAAGAACGTGAAGGTCATCGGCTGGTACGACAACGAGTGGGGCTACTCCAACCGCCTCGTCGACCTCACGGTCTTCGTCGGCAACCAGCTCTGATCGACTCGGACTCAGCAAGCACCTCGATGCGGTAGCAGGGCTCGGGGAGGGCAAGGGCGCGCTGCCCCAACCCCTCATCGCTTCCCCCACGACCCACCCCCCCCGGAGCCCAAACGAGCCCGAGAAACCCAGAAAACCCCTTC
>NZ_JBHJRX010000017.1:128185-147372 GCF_042268605.1 Streptomyces sp. NPDC056296
TCTTCGTCGGCAGCCATCTCTGATCAACGCGAACTAAGAAACCACCTCGATCCGGTAGCAGGTCGCGGGCAGCGCAGGCCCGCGCTCCCCGAGCCCTGCGTCGCGTCCGCAGCGACCAGCCCTCGTAGGATCACGAGCGATCACGAGAACCCAGGAGCCCTCTTGAAGACGATCGACGAACTGCTCTCCGAAGGCGTCGCGGGCAAGCGCGTCTTCGTCCGCGCCGACCTGAACGTGCCGCTGGACGGCACCACCATCACCGACGACGGCCGCATCCGCGCCGTGCTGCCCACCGTCAAGGCCCTGGCCGACGCGGGCGCGCGCGTGATCGTCGCCTCGCACCTGGGCCGCCCCAAGGGCGCCCCGGACCCGGCCTTCTCCCTCGCCCCGGCCGCCGCCCGTCTCGGTGAGCTGCTCGGCGCCGACGTCGCCTTCGCCGAGGACACGGTCGGAGCCTCCGCCGAGTCCACGGTCGCCGGCCTCGCCGACGGCCAGGTGGCCGTCATCGAGAACCTGCGCTTCAACGCCGGCGAGACCAGCAAGGACGACACCGAGCGCGCGGCCTTCGCCGACAGGCTGGCCGGCCTCGCGGACGTCTACGTCGGCGACGGCTTCGGCGCCGTGCACCGTAAGCACGCCTCGGTCTTCGACCTCCCGAAGCGCCTGCCGCACTACGCCGGCTACCTCATCGCCACCGAGGTCGGCGTCCTGAAGAAGCTCACCGACGACGTCCGGCGCCCGTACGTGGTCGCCCTCGGCGGCGCCAAGGTCTCCGACAAGCTCGCCGTCATCGACCAGCTGCTCGGCAAGGCCGACCGGCTCCTCATCGGCGGCGGCATGGCGTACACCTTCCTCAAGGCCCAGGGCCACGAGGTCGGCATCTCCCTCCTCCAGGAGGACCAGATCCCGACCGTCAAGGAGTACATGGAGCGCGCGGAGAAGAACGGCGTCGAGCTGGTCCTCCCCGTCGACGTCCTGGTCGCGTCCGAGTTCCCGGACCTGAAGACCAAGGCCCCGGCCCACCCCGCCACCGTCGCCGCGGACGCCATCCCGGCCGACCAGGAGGGTCTGGACATCGGTCCCGAGACCCGCAAGCTGTACGCATCGAAGCTCGCCGACGCCGCCACCGTCTTCTGGAACGGCCCCATGGGCGTCTTCGAGCACCCCGACTACGCCGAGGGCACCAAGGCGGTCGCCCAGGCCCTCCTCGACGCCCCGGGCTTCACCGTGGTCGGCGGCGGCGACTCCGCCGCGGCCGTCCGTACGCTCGGCTTCGACGAGAACGCATTCGGCCACATCTCGACCGGCGGCGGCGCCTCCCTCGAATACCTCGAGGGCAAGACGCTCCCCGGCCTCGCCGCACTGGAGGACTGACCTCAATGACCACCCGCACGCCGCTGATGGCGGGCAACTGGAAGATGAACCTCAACCACCTCGAGGCCATCGCCCACGTCCAGAAGCTCGCCTTCGCCCTCGCGGACAAGGACTACGACGCCGTCGAGGTCGCCGTCCTCGTCCCCTTCACCGACCTGCGCTCGGTGCAGACCCTGGTCGAGCACGACAAGCTCAAGATCAAGTACGGCGCCCAGGACGTCTCCGCCCAGGACGGCGGCGCCTACACCGGCGAGATCTCCGGCCCGATGCTGGCCAAGCTGCGCTGCACCTACGTCGCGATCGGCCACTCCGAGCGCCGCCAGTACCACGCCGAGACCGACGAGCTGGTCAACGCCAAGGTCAAAGCCGCCTACAAGCACGGCCTGACCCCCATCCTGTGCGTCGGCGAGGAGCTGGACGTCCGCGAGGCGGGCAACCACGTCGCCCACACCCTCGCCCAGGTCGAGGGCGGCCTGAAGGACCTCCCGGCCGAGCAGGCCGAGACCGTCGTGATCGCCTACGAGCCCGTGTGGGCCATCGGCACCGGCAAGGTCTGCGGCGCCGAGGACGCCCAGGAGGTCTGCGCGGCCATCCGCGGCAAGCTCGCCGAGCTGTACTCGCAGGAGCTGGCCGACAAGGTCCGCATCCAGTACGGCGGCTCCGTCAAGTCCGGAAACGTCGCCGAGATCATGTCGCAGGCCGACATCGACGGCGCCCTGGTCGGCGGTGCCTCGCTGGACTCCGACGAGTTCGTCAAGATCGTCCGCTTCCGCGACCAGTAGGCCGGCAGGCCCGCCGTCCGGCAGATCGGCCGGTGAGTATGCCGTAGCGGCGATACGTCGTACCCTTGCGGGGGCATGGTGGCCTGCAGTCACCGTGCCCCCGTCGTTCATCCGAATCCGAGGAAGTTGGTCCAGCCGTGGTTTTGGGGTTCTCGATCGCCCTGATCGTCTTCAGCCTGCTGCTGATGCTGCTGGTGCTGATGCACAAGGGGAAGGGCGGCGGCCTCTCCGACATGTTCGGTGGCGGCATGCAGTCGTCCGTCGGCGGCTCCTCGGTCGCCGAGCGCAACCTCGACCGGATCACCGTGGTGGTCGGTCTGCTGTGGTTCGCGTGCATCATGGTGCTCGGCCTGCTGATGAAGGCGAACAACTGAGCACAACTGAACAACTGACACACCCCGCACTTCCGCACGTAAAGCCCCATGTTCGGTACGCGCTCGACGGCGCCGCCTATCATGGGGCTTGCGTCTGGGCGCTTGGGCTTGTAACTCCAACCACTGGACGCGCGTTGGGCCTTACGTAGACTGAGGCGCTCGCAGCGAAGCGAACGCCGACTCGCTTTGCGGCACCATCACGCAGGGAGTTACGACCGTGGCAAGTGGCAACGCGATCCGGGGAAGCCGGGTCGGGGCGGGGCCGATGGGCGAGGCCGAGCGTGGCGAGTCCGCGCCGCGCCTGCGCATCTCCTTCTGGTGCTCCAACGGACACGAGACGCAGCCGAGCTTCGCGAGCGACGCCCAGGTCCCCGAGACCTGGGACTGCCCGCGCTGCGGCTTCCCCGCCGGACAGGACCGGGACAATCCGCCGGACCCGCCGCGCACCGAGCCCTACAAGACCCATCTCGCCTATGTGCGCGAGCGGCGCAGCGACGCGGACGGTGAGGCGATTCTCGCCGAGGCGCTGGCCAAACTGCGGGGCGAGATCTAGACCGGCCTCCTTCGGGCCCCCTTCACTCAGTCTTCTTCAGCCGGTCTTCTCGCGGGCTGATCAATTAGGTTGGACCAGCCGGGACAGCTGGGACACCTAAGGAAGAAGGCTGAAGTCCGACATGAACGCAGACGGCCGTACCAGGCTCAACCAGACGCCCGAATGGGCCGCACTGGCCAAGCACCGCGAAGAACTCGGCGAGGTGCGGCTGCGCGAGCTGTTCGCCGCCGACCCGGGCCGCGGCACCGGCTGCACGCTCCGGGTGGGAGACCTGTACGTCGACCACTCCAAGCACCTCGTCACCGACGAGACCTTGCGGCTGCTGCGCGAGCTGGCCGCCGCCACCGACGTGTTCGGGCTGCGCGACGCCATGTTCCGCGGCGAGAGGATCAACACCACCGAGGACCGGGCGGTGCTGCACACCGCGCTGCGCGCCCCGCGGGACGCGGTGATCGAGGTCGACGGCGAGAACGTCGTACCCAAGGTGCACGCGGTGCTCGACAGGATGGCCGGCTTCGCCGACCGGATCCGCTCCGGGGAGTGGAAGGGCCACACCGGCAAGCGCATCAAGAACGTCGTCAACATCGGCATCGGCGGCTCCGACCTGGGTCCCGCCATGGCCTACGAGGCGCTGCGCGCCTTCACCGACCGCGAGCTGACGGCCCGTTTCGTCTCCAACGTCGACGGCGCCGACCTGCACGAGGCCACCCGCGACCTGGACCCGGCCGAGACGCTGTTCGTCATCGCCTCCAAGACCTTCACCACCATCGAGACGGTCACCAACGCCACCTCCGCACGGACCTGGCTGCTGAACGCCCTCGGCGACGGGGCCGCCGTCGCCAAGCACTTCGTCGCCCTGTCGACGAACGCCGAGAAGGTCGCCGACTTCGGCATCGACACGGCCAACATGTTCGAGTTCTGGGACTGGGTCGGCGGGCGCTACTCGTACGACTCGGCGATCGGTCTCTCCCTGATGATCGCCATCGGCCCGGACCGCTTCCGCGAGATGCTCGACGGCTTCCACCTCGTCGACGAACACTTCCGCACCGCCCCCGCGGAAGCCAACGTGCCCTTGCTGATGGGCCTGTTGGGCATCTGGTACGGCAACTTCCACGACGCCCAGTCGCACGCGGTGCTGCCGTACTCGCACTACCTGTCTAAGTTCACCGCGTACCTCCAGCAGCTGGACATGGAGTCCAACGGCAAGTCGGTCGACCGCGACGGGCGTCCCGTGGAGTGGGAGACCGGACCGGTCGTCTGGGGCACGCCCGGCACCAACGGCCAGCACGCCTACTACCAGCTGATCCACCAGGGCACCAAGCTCGTGCCGGCGGACTTCATCGGCTTCGCCGAGCCGGTGGCCGAGCTGAGCGACGAGCTGAAGGCCCAGCACGACCTGCTGATGGCCAACTTCTTCGCGCAGACCCAGGCGCTCGCCTTCGGCAAGACGCCGGACGAGGTGCGGGCCGAGGGCGTGCCGGAGGAGCTGGTCCCGCACAAGACGTTCCGGGGCAACCATCCGACGACCACGATCCTCGCCCGCGAGCTGACCCCGTCGGTACTCGGCCAGCTCGTCGCCCTCTACGAGCACAAGGTGTTCGTCCAGGGCGCCATCTGGAACATCGACTCCTTCGACCAGTGGGGCGTCGAACTCGGCAAGGTACTCGCCAAGCGCGTCGAACCCGCCCTCACGGAGGGCGCCGAGGTTCCCGGTCTGGACGCCTCCACCAAGGCGCTGGTCGCCGCCTACCGGGAGCTGCGCGGCCGGCAGTGACGGACGGGGCGTGTCGGTGGCCCGGCCGGTCGTCCGGTCAGGCCACCGCGCTCAGGGTGTCCGCGAGGCGGCGCCGGGCCGCGCGTGCCGACGGTACGGCGGCCAGCGCCGCGGCACCGAGCACGGCGGTCCCGCCCAGGAGGGTGAGGAAGACGGGGGACGGGGACTGGGCGATCCCCGCGCCGATGCCGCTGGAGGCGCCCTGGGCGTCGATCAGCCAGTGCGCGAGCGGCAGCCCGAGAGCGGTGGCGAGGAGCACGGCCGCCAGCGCGGTGCACGCGGTGGCCGTGACCGTGATGCCGGTGATCTGGCGCGGGGACAGGCCGATCGCCTTGAGGGCGAGCAGGTCCCGTTCGCTCTCCCGGACGGTGCCGCCGATGGCGGTGAGCAGTTCGATCAGCCCGATGAGGGCGAGGACGGCGATCAGTCCGAGGACGACTCCACGCAGCGGAGAGAGCCCGTCTGCGGGATTCGTCACGGAGTGCACGTCGAGCCGTCCGTGCCCGGCCTCGGCGAGCTGCGCGGCGACCTCGCCCGGGTCGGCACCGGGACGCAGCCGGAGCTGGTAGAGGGTCGGGCTCAGCCGCGGGTCGTTCTCCCGGAGGGTGTCCAGGGACGTGGAGATGACCCGGCCCCCGTTCTCCGGTTCGATGCTGCGGCCCACGATGTGCAGGATCTGCGGCTGGTCGCCGACGGTCATCCGCACCCAGTCGCCGACCCGCACCTCCAGCAGGTCGAGCAGCCCCTGCCCCGCCACCGCCTCGTCCGGTCCGTGCGCGCGGCGGCCCTCGGCCAGGGCGTACGGGTAGGGGTCCTCGCGGGTGCCGAGCCCGCGCAGCGCGATGGTCGCGGTCTGGCCCGGCACCAGGGCGGCCACCTCGACGCCCGGGTAGACGGCGGCGACCTGCGGGTCGCTTCGCAGCAGGGCACGGGTGCCGCGGTCGCCGAGACCGGCGTCGGCGCGGACGGTGAGGGCGGTGGGCAGGCCGAGCTGCTCGGGGCGGCTGTGGAAGCGGTCGATGGTGGTCCACGCGCTCATCGCCACCACGATCAGCAGCAGCGGAAGCGTGAGACGGGCGACCGTGGCGAGCGAGCGCGGGCGGCGCGTGAACGCCTTGTGCCAGCCGAGGACGAGCGCGGGCGGCACGCGGATTTCGAGTTCGCGTACGTCGGGGTGTCGCTCACCGGGAGCGTCGGGTCGCCGCTCACCAGGGCCCTGTGCGTCGGGGTGTCGCTCACCGGGTCCCCGTTCGTCGGGGCGTCGCATTTCGGTGCGCCGCTCACCGGGGCCGCCCTGTGCGTCGGTGCGTAGCTCACCGGGAGCGTCGGGTCGCCGCTCACCAGGGCCCTGTTCGGCGGGCGCCAGGTCATCGGCTGCGCGCCGGCCGGACGCTCGCCCGCCGGGGCCCTGGACGCCCCGCCCACGCCCCCGCACCCGCACCCTGAGCACCCGCAGCCCCAGCGCCCTCCGTGCCGCGCCGGACAGCCGGCCGCCCCGCGCCGCCGCCGGGCGTGGCACCGGAACCGGCGGCACCCGCCCCGCCCGCCAGGCCGCGAGCCCGGTGGTGGCGCCGATGAACAGCACCGCGCCCGCCGGTACGGCGAACAGCGCGACGGTGTGCCCGGGCAGCCCCTGCCACACGCCGACCGCGTCCCCGAGCCGCCCGGGGACGAGGCTGCCGAGGGCCTGCGTGAGCACGGCGGCGGCCACCGCGCCGAGCAGGGCGTAGGCGAGGTGCTGGAGCAGGAAGACCCGGACGACCTGGCCCGGCGTGAAGCCGATCGCCTTCAGGACGGAGATGTCCCGCAGATGGCCGCGGATCCGGGTGCCGATCGCCCCGTGCACGGCGAGCCCGGCGGCGAGCAGCGCGCCCAGTCCGAACAGGCCGAGGACCTGCCCGAGCAGCCGGTTGTCGCCCTGGGCCTCCGCGCGGGCCTGCTGCCAGGTGGAGACCTGCCCGATCGCACCGGCGCCCAGCACGGTCACCGCACGCTGCACGGCGTAGTCGGTGTCCCCGGGATCCGTCAGGCGCAGCCCGATCACCTGGCCGCCCGGGTCGGCCACGGCGGCCGGCGGCGCCCACACGAGGCCCGGCTGCTCGCCCGGCCGGTAGCGGCGTTCGGGACTGTCGGCGATGCCCAGCACCGTCAGGGTGCGTGCGGTGCCGGGCAGCGTGAGGGTGTCGCCGGGCTGGGCCAGCAGCGCGCGGGCGAGGCGGCTCTCCAGGACCACCCCGTCGGGATCGGCCGGGTCGAGCCAGTGCCCGGCGGTGAGCAGCGGGCGCCCCACGTCGGGTTCCTCGGCGGTGCCGCGCAGCTCGACGGAGGCGCGGGTGCCGCGTACGGCGACGGTGGCGGAGGCGGTGGGGTAGGGGCCGGCGACGGACTGGACGCCGCCCAGACCGGCCAGCCTGTCGGTGTCGGCCGCGGTGTCGGTGTGCAGCCAGACGTGGGCGCCGCGGGCCTGCGTGAAGACGCGCTGCCAGGGGTTGGTCGCGTACCCGAACAGAGCTGTGGCCAGCAGCAGCGAGGCGACGATGCCGGCGGTGGCGAGAACGAGGAACAGCGCCTCGCCCCGGTGCGTGCGCAGATCGGAGTGGGCCCAGCGCAGGGTGGCTCGCACCGGCCTCAGCCCTCCGGTGAGCGGTGCGCGCGGTGCTCGCGGTGGTCGTACGCCCGCATGTCAGTCCTTGAGTTCCAGCACGGCGGACGCCCCGGACCGGCGGCGCGGTGGCGTACCGGCGTCCAGTTCGGCGTCGTCGGCTATGCGCCCGTCGAAGAAGCTGATCACCCGGTCCGCGGCGCTCGCGAGCCGGGCGTCGTGGGTGACCAGCAGGATGGTCTGGCCGCGCTGGTGGAAGCGGGTCAGCAGCCGCATCACCTCGCGGGTGCCCTTGCTGTCCAGACTGCCCGCGGGCTCGTCGGCCAGCAGTAGCGGCGGATGGTTGACCAGGGCCCGGGCGAGTGCCACCCGCTGCTGCTCGCCGCCGGACAGCTCACCGGGCATGCTGCGCTCCTTGCCCACGAGGCCCAGCTCGGCCAGCAGCTCCGCCCGCTCGGCGCGCGCCCGCTTCGGCGGCAGACCGGCGAGCAGGGCGGGCAGCTCGACGTTGTCCGCGACGGACAGGTCGGAGACCAGGTTGAAGAACTGGAAGACGATCCCGATGCGCTTCCTGCGCTCGACCGCCCAGCGCGCCTCGCTGTACGCGTCCGTGCACGCGCCGTCCAGCCAGAGGCTCCCGGCGTCCGGCCGCTGGAGCCCGCCGAGCAGATGCAGCAGCGTCGACTTCCCGGCGCCGGACGGCCCGGTGATCGCCACGAACTCGCCCCGCCGCACACACAGGTCGACCCCGCGCACGGCGTGCGCCGGTGCACCCTCGCCGTGGTGCGTCTTGGCCAGGCCCTCGGCGCGCAGTACTGGAGCCTCGTCCGCGCTCACTCCAGCTCCTCCAGCTCTTCCTGACACCGTTCCAGCCAGTCGAGGTCGGCCTGCAGGTGCAGCATCGCGCCCTCGATGAGGAGGTGGGCGACGCGGTTGTCACGGTCTTCGGCGGCCGCCAGCTTCGACAACTGGCGCATCGTGTTCAGGTACTGCCGCCGCTGTTTGTTGATGAGGGCGACCTGGTCGGCGAGCCCCGTCTGCGGAGCCAGGGCGAGCTTCATGAAGAACTCGTCCCGCACCCGCGGCTCGTCCGCCGTCTCCTCGTACCAGGCCCGCAGCTCGTCGCGCCCGGCTTCGGTGAGGTGGTAGACCTTCTTGTTGGGCCGGCTCGACTGCTCGATGTCCTCGCCCTCGATCAGTCCCGTCTTCTCGAGGCGGCCGAGGGTGACGTAGATCTGGCCGACGTTCGGCTGAGGGTACGCGGAGCCCAGCAGTTGCTCAAGGTCCTGCTTCAGCTCGTAGCCGTGGGCCGGTCCGCGGGCCAGAAGGGCCAGGAGGTGCAGGCGCACTCAGCCGTCCTTCCCTTCTGGTCACATGTGCTCCAGGCCCTAGTATCGCGCATACCTAACAGGTATACATGGCCCCTGACCGGTGTACGAGGGTGTACAGGGAGGAACCTATGCGGTGGATCCACGCCGCCGGTAGGGGCCTTCTCGTCCTCGTCGTGCTCCTGACCGGCTACGTCGCCTCCGGTGCCCGTGCCGACGAGGGCGCCGCGAGTGGGCGCGGGCCGCTCACCCTGGCCACTGCCGGGGACCTCACCGGCTACCTCGGCCCGCTGCTGGAGGGCTGGAACCGCGACCACCCCGGCGAGAAGGTCACCCTCGTCGAACTGCCCGACTCCGCCGACGAGACCCGCGCGCAGATGGCCACCGACCTGCGCGACGGCGACCGGCACCGCTTCGACGTCCTCAACATCGACGTCAACTGGACCTCCGAGTTCGCCGCCGCGGGCTGGATACGCCCGCTGCCCCGCGACCGGTTCCCGCTCGGCACCTTCCTGCCGCCGGTCGTCGACACCGCGACCTACGACGGGCGGTTGTACGCCGTCCCGTACGTCACCAACGCGGGTCTCCTCCTCTACCGCAAGGACGTCCTCGCCGAGGAGGGCGTCCCGCCGCCGCGCACCTGGGCGGAGCTGGAGCGGTACGCCGAGACCCTCGCCCCGAAGCACGGACTCGACGGCTACGCGGGCCAGTTCCTCCCCTACGAGGGCCTCACCGTCAACGCCGCCGAGGCCGTCTACTCGGCCGGCGGCAGCATCCTCGGCGACGAGGGCGAGCGCGTCACCGTGGACTCGGCGGCGGCCCGCGAGGGCATCGGATTCCTGGCGCGCGGGGTGCGCGAGGGCTGGATACCCAAGGACGCGCTGACGTACAAGGAGGAGGAGTCCAAACAGGCCTTCCAGGACGGCCGCCTGCTCTTCCTGCGCAACTGGCCCTACGCCTACGTCGGCGCCTCCGCCGAGGACTCGAAGGTCGCCGGAAAGGTCGGCGCCGTACCGCTGCCTGGACCCGACGGCCCCGGCACGAGCGTCCTCGGCGGCTCCAACCTGGCCGTCGGCACCCACGCCCGGCACCCCGACTCGGCCGCGCGCCTCATCGCGTACCTCACCAGCGAGCGTGTCCAGCGCCAGGTCCTCACCCGCGGCGCGCTGCCGCCGGTGCGGGCCGATCTCTACGAGGACCCCGAGCTCACCGAGGCGTTCCCGTACCTGCCGACCCTGCGCGAGAGCGTGCTCGCCGCCGCGCCGCGCCCCAAGAGCCCGCGCTACGACCAGGTCAGCCTGGCCGTGCAGGCGGTCGTGCACGACGCGATGACCGGGCGGCAGACGCCCGAGGCGGCGGTGCGCCGGCTGGCGCGCGAGCTGGCCGCGATCTCGCGGCGCTGAATCTTTCTGGGCTTTCTACTTACGCGTTAGGTAACGCCGACGTCTCATCTATGCCCTCGCTGCAGCTAAAAGTCAGCATATAAACCCCCAAGTCCTCAGTAGCTTCTGTTCTGTTCGTTGACACCCTCGCGATACCGCTACCTAACATGCATGCACAACAACAGCGGCTCTCGACAGACAGGTCTACGGGGTGAACAGGCACCACTGGTGGCGTGACGCGGTGATCTACCAGGTCTACGTCCGCAGCTTCCTCGACAGCACCGGCGACGGTGTCGGCGATCTCGCCGGCGTCCGGGCCGGGCTGCCGTATCTGCGCAAGCTCGGCGTGGACGGGATCTGGCTGAGCCCCTTCTATCCCTCGCCCCAGCACGACCACGGCTACGACGTCGCCGACTACCGCGGCGTCGACCCGCTCTTCGGCGACCTCGACGAGTTCGACGCGCTGGTCGTCGCGGCCCGGCGGCTCGGCATCCGGGTGCTGCTGGACATCGTCCCCAACCACTGCTCCAGCGAGCACCCGTGGTTCCGCGAGGCCCTCGCCGCCGAGCCCGGCAGCCCGGCCCGCGCCCGCTTCCACTTCGCCGACGGCCGCGGCCCGGACGGCGACGAGCCGCCCAACAACTGGCACGCCATGTTCGGCGGCCCCGCCTGGACCCGGGTGACCGAGGCCGACGGCCGCCCCGGCCAGTGGTACCTGCACATGTTCACGCCCGAGCAGCCGGACTGGAACTGGCGCACCCCCGAGGTCGCCGCCGAGTTCGACCGGATACTCCGTTTCTGGCTGGACCGGGGCGTCGACGGCTTCCGCATCGACGTGGCCGCCGGCCTCTTCAAGCACCCGGACCTGCCCGACTCCCCGGACCCGGAGGCCGACGCCCGCACCCGCGACTCGGTCAACCCGCTCGCCTGGAACCAGCCCGAGGTGCACGACGTGTGGCGGCAGTGGCGCGCGGTGTGCGAGGAGTACGCCGACCGCGACGGCCGCGAGCGCCTGCTCGTCGGCGAGGTGTCGGTCCCCAGCGCCCGCGAACACGCGCGCTACGTCCGCCCCGACGAGCTCCACCAGGCCTTCTTCTTCGACCTGCTCGGCGCCCCCTGGGACCCCGACGCCTTCCGCAAGGTCATCTCCGAGGCCATGCAGGACATCGCCGGGACCGGCTCCACGGTCACCTGGGTCCTCAACAACCACGACCAGGTCCGCACCGTCACCCGCTACGGCGAACCCGCCACCGACGGCAGCGGACTCGGCACCGCCCGCGCCCGCGCCGCCGCGCTGCTGATGCTGGCGCTGCCGGGTGCCGCGTACATCTACCAGGGCGAGGAACTGGGCCTGCCCGAGGTCGTCGACCTGCCCGACGACGTGCTCACCGACCCGATCTTCCACCGCACCGGCAGCCGCGCCCGCGTCCGCGACGGCTGCCGGGTGCCGCTGCCCTGGTCGGGACAGGCCTCCCCGTTCGGCTTCACCTCCGGCGACGGCAGCGCCAAGCCCTGGCTGCCGCAGCCGGAGTACTTCGCCGAGTACGCCACCGACCGCGCCCTCGCCGACACCCGCTCCTTCTGGCACCTCTACCGCGACGGCCTCCAGCTCCGCGGCGACCTGCCCCAGCTGGGCGAAGGCACCCTGCGCTGGCTCGACACCCCGCCCGGCGTCCTGGCCTTCGGCCGCGGCGACGGCCTGGTCTGCGCCGTCAACTTCGGCACCGCCCCCACGCCCACGCCGGTCCCCGGCACCCCGCTGCTCACCAGCGGACCCTGCCCGCCCGGTGTCCTGCCCGGCTCCACCGCCGCCTGGTGGATCGCCGACCTCTGACCTCCGACCTTTACCTGCCCGACCCTCGAAGGGACATCAACGATGATGCGACGACGTAGCACCACCCTGCTCACCGGCTGCACCGCCCTCGTCCTCGCCCTCGGCGCCACCGCCTGCGGCGGCTCGGGACCCGTCACGGCCGGCGGCGGTGACAAGGCACTCGGCGGACAGTCCGTCACCGTGGCCGGCGTCTGGTCCGGCACCGAGCAGGAGAACTTCCAGAAGGTGCTGGACGCCTTCTCCGAGAAGACCGGCGCCAAGACGTCGTTCGTCTCCACCGGCGACAACGTCTCCACCGTCGTCGGCAGCAAGATCGAGGGCGGCAACGCCCCCGACGTGGTGATGGTCCCGCAGGTCGGCGTGCTCCAGCAGTTCGCCGGCAAGGGCTGGCTGAAGCCGCTGTCCAAGACGGCGCAGAAGTCCGTGGACGCCAACTTCGCGAACGTCTGGAAGTCGTACGGCAGCGTCGACGGCACCCTCTACGGGCTGTACTTCAAGGCCGCCCACAAGTCGACCGTCTGGTACAGCCCCGACGCCCTGAACCAGGCCGGGGTCGAGCCGCCGAAGACGTACGACGAGATGCTGAAGGCCGGGCAGACCGTCTCCGACTCCGGGCTCGCCGCCTTCTCGGTCGCCGGGCAGGACGGCTGGACGCTCACCGACTGGTTCGAGAACATCTACCTCTCCCAGGCCGGACCCGAGAAGTACGACGCCCTCGCCGCCCACGAACTGAAGTGGACCGACGCCAGCGTGGTCGAGGCGCTCACCACCCTCGGCAAGCTCTTCAAGGACAAGCAGCTGATCGAGGGCGGCCAGAAGGGCGCCCTGAACACCGACTTCCCGGGCTCGGTGGAGAAGGTCTTCGGCCCGAAGCCCGAGGCCGGCATGGTCTACGAGGGCGACTTCGTCGCCGGGGTCGCCAAGGACCAGTTCGGCAAGGAGATCGGCAAGGACGCGAACTTCTTCCCGTTCCCCGCGGTCGAGGGCGGCGAGGCGCCCGTGGTCAGCGGCGGTGACGCGGCCGTCGTCCTGAAGGACGGCAAGAACTCCAAGGCCGGCATGGCGCTCCTGGAGTACCTCGCCACCCCCGAGGCCGCGGCCGTGTGGGCCGAGGCGGGCGGCTTCCTCTCCCCGAACAAGAAACTCGACCTCGCCTCCTACGGGAACGACGTCAGCCGGGCCACCGCCAAGTCCCTCGTGGACGCCGGGGACTCCGTCCGCTTCGACATGTCCGACCAGGCACCGGCGGCCTTCGGCGGCACCAAGGGCACGGGCGAGTGGAAGATCCTCCAGGACTTCCTGCGCGACCCGTCCGACCCGAAGGCCACCGCCGCGCAGCTGGAGACCGCGGCGGCCAAGGCCTACAAGGACTGACCGGCCATGACCTCGACCCTGGTGAAAGAGGCGAGCCCGCCCACCGCCCCCGGCCCGGCGCCCGTACGGCGCCCCCGGCGGCGCCGGGCGGCCGTCGCCCTGCTCTTCGTGCTGCCCGCACTGCTCCTGCTGGGCGCGCTCGTCGTCTACCCCGTGCTGTTCTCCGTCGGGCGCAGCCTCTTCGACGCCTCGGGCACGCGTTTCGTGGGCGGCGACAACTACACCGAGATGTTCAGCGACCCGGCCACCCTCAAGGCCGTCCGCAACACGGCGATCTGGGTCGTGATCGCCCCCACCCTGCTGACCGGCCTCGGCCTGATCCTCGCCGTCCTGGTCGAGAAGGTCCGCTGGGCCACCGCCTTCAAACTGCTCCTCTTCATGCCGATGGCGGTGTCCTTCCTCGCCGCCGGCATCATCTTCCGGCTCGCCTACGACCACGACCCGGACAAGGGCGTCCTCAACGCCGTCGTGACCGGCGTGCACGACGCCTTCGCCGGCACGTCGACCTATCCGGGCGCCCGCGCCCGCGAGGGACAGACCGGTGGCGGCCTGGTCAAGGCGGCGGACGGCTCGTACCGGACGAGTGCGGGCGTGTCCCCCGGCGACACGGTGACGCTCGGCCTGGTCGGCGTACTGCCCGACGACCTGCCGTCCGGCACCAAGCCCGCGTACGGCGCGGCGGGGCGCGAGGCGGCGGCCGGTGAGGTGAGCGGTGTCGTCTACCTGGACTTCACGCCCGGCGGGGGAGGGGAGCAGGGCCGGGTCGACCGGCGCGAGAGCGGGCTGCCCGAGATGACGGTCGAGGCCGTGCGCGACGGCCGTACGGTCGCCACCACGACCACCGCGGCCGACGGCTCCTTCCGTTTCGAGGACCTGGCCGAGGGCTCGTACGCCGTCGAACTGCCCGCGTCGAACTTCGCCCCGCCCTACGAGGGCGTCTCCTGGCTCGGGCCCGCGCTGGTCACGCCCGCGATCATCGGGGCGTACCTGTGGATCTGGACCGGGTTCGCGATGGTCCTGATCGGCGCCGGCCTGTCCTCGCTGCCGCGCGACGCGCTGGAGGCGGCGCGGATGGACGGCGCGAACGAGTGGCAGATCTTCCGGCGGATCACCGTACCGCTGCTGGCGCCGGTGCTGACGGTCGTCTTCATCACCCTCGTGATCAACGTGATGAAGGTCTTCGACCTCGTCTACATCATCGCGCCCGGACCCGTGCAGGAGGACGCGACGGTGCTCGCGACGCAGATGTGGCTGGTGTCGTTCGGCGGCGGCAACAACCAGGGGCTCGGCAGCGCGCTGGGCGTACTGCTTCTGCTGCTCGTCGTCCCGGCCATGGTCTTCAACGTCCGCCGCTTCAAGAGGAGTCAGCGATGAGGAGTCAGCGATGAGCGCCGTGCGGCGGTATCTGGGCAACGGGGTCGTGCAGGCATTCCTCGTGCTCATCGGCCTGGTGTGGATGACGCCGCTGGCAGGGCTGTTCCTGTCCTCGCTGCGGTCGGCCGAGGACACGGCGAAGGGCGGCTGGTGGACGGCGCTCGCCAGCCCCGGACAGCTGTCCCTCGACAACTACTCCGCGCTGCTCGGCAACTCGGGCATCACCCAGGCCTTCTGGAACACGGTGCTGATCTCCGTGCCGACGACGGTGCTCGTCGTGGTCGTCGGGGCGCTGGCCGGGTACGCCTTCGCGTGGCTGGACTTCCCGGGGCGCGAGGCGATCTTCCTGCTCGTCGTGGCGCTGCTGGTGGTGCCCGTGCAGATCGGGCTGCTGCCGGTCGCCAAACTCTTCGGCCAGCTGGGCCTGTTCGGGACCATCCCGGGTGTCGTGCTCTTCCATGTGGCGTACGGGCTGCCGTTCGCGGTGTTCCTGCTGCGGAACTACTTCGCCGAGATGCCCAAGGAGATGCTGGAGGCCGCGCGGATGGACGGCGGCAACGAGTGGCGGATCTTCACGCGGCTGGTGCTGCCGGTGGGGAAGCCGGCCATCGCCAGCCTCGCCATCTTCCAGTTCCTGTGGGTCTGGAACGACATGCTGGTGGCGCTGCTGTTCGCGGACAGCTCGGCACAGCCGCTGACCGTGGAACTCCAGTCGCAGATCCGGCAGTTCGGCAGCAACATAGACGTGCTGGCGCCGGGGGCGTTCCTGTCGCTCGTCGTGCCGGTGGTCGTGTTCTTCGCGTTCCAGCGGCACTTCGTGCAGGGGGTTATGGCGGGGTCGGTGAAGTGAGGGGTGGTGGGGCGGCGGGGGTTCCCTCGACCCCGCCGACCCCTCTGGCGCTCTCAGGCATCCAAACGCTAGAACGCGTACGGGTCTTCGTTCAGCGCGTCTGAGATGCTGTGGAGGGCGTCACGGACTCCCATAGGTGCACCGGGCAGTGACATTCCTGTCCGGGCTGTGTTGCCCAAAAGTCTGAGGGTGCGAGTGGAGGCGATCTCGCCGATGATCGGAAGCATTGACTCCGCCAGTTCCTCGGCTTCCGGCCATGCTTCCACTCCCAGAAGGCAATCGAGTAGCCGGACACTGGAAATTCTCCTGTATCCGACTTTCGCTCCCCCTTCGTCATGCAGAGCGCGTTGAAGGTAGGGGATTCCCTTCCTGGGCTGTCCCGCTGCTTGGAAGGCGAACCCTTGGTTGCCGTCAATTTCGTTGGCCGTGACCCACCAAGCCCAGTAGGGGTCACTGGGACGCTTGCTTTCTTGGATGAGCGAGCGGGCACGGTCGAACGATCGGGCGGCCTCCGATTCTTGCCCCGATCCTGCCAGCCCTTTGGCCTCGCGCACTCTGAAGATCGCTTCAGTGTGCGGGGAAAGCCGACCGCGCTCGATGATGGATCGGGCGATCGCCAGTTCTTCGCGAGGGCGCCCCACCCATCCTGCCTGCATGGCCATGTTCTGCATGACCAGTAGCTCAATCGAGTGGTCCCCCGAAAGTCTCGCCAAGAACAGCGCCTCTTGGTTGAACCTGCGGGCAGCCTTCTGCTGCTCGGCGTCGAACAGTGCCCATCCGGCGACTTCGGCCAACTCCGCTGCCGCCGCCTGGATGTCGTGCTCCGCCTTGGGGTCGTGTTCACCTTCGCCCAACTGGCGATGCACTGACTTGAAGGCGCGCACAGCTACATCCGCGATGGGTAAGCCGTTGATCTCATTGTCGAGGACGACAAGACGTTGCGATATCTCACGGATGGCGCGTGCGAAGCCCGCCCCCCGGTCGCTGTCGCGAGTGGGCCAGCGCTCGGGGGTAGTCGTTCCTTCCGCCTGAGCGGGGCGAGCCGCAAGGGCGACCAACTCGCCCTCGGTGGCCAGTAGTGCGTCCAGCCCTTCGGCCAATTGCAGGGATGGTGACTGCTTCCCGTTGAAGACGCGACTCAGATAGGCAACGTCGTAATTGAGGGCACGGGCAGCGCCTCGCACGCTCATACGCCGATCATCGAGGGCCGCCCGAACACGCGCTCTGAAGTCGTCCATGCCTGCTCCAGAAGGTGTTGACCGTTGACTGTTCAGTCTAGTCAACGCCGGTCAACTCCCGTAGACACTCGCCAAGTCGGTTGAGTGGTCAGACACAAGGACCCCCGCAACCGCGCTAACGGCCCGGGGGCATGGCCAACGCTGACAAGGAGCGTCGACGTGCAATGTGTAACACAGGCCCTTGAATGGCTGAGGAAGCCGGGTACTCCGCCGGAGAGCCTCCGCACATGCGGTCAGGAAGACGCGCGATGAGCGCCCCGGAAGGCGACATGCAGCGCGCCTACCGCCTGTGGTTCGAGCACGCCCGCAAGTGTGAGGCGTGCAGGCGGGTGACCAAGGCTGCGGAGGGCTGCGAAGCGGGCCGGGAACTGTGGGGCACGTACCGCCTCGCACACAGGGGCGGGGGCGCGTAGTGGCGATGACGATCAGGGTCTACCGGATCAATCCGCGGACAGGCGCGCACACTCGGGTGCGGGGCAAGCACACGGTCAAGCCTGCGTCAGCACCGGAAATCAACAGTCAGTACCCGCCTTGCGTCTGCCCCCGCTGCACCGGCAGGGCAGCCGACCGGCCGACCGAGGGGGCGCGGTGACGCGCGCGATCATCAAAGCCGCGGAATGGACGCTCGGACGGGAACCCGGGGAAGGTGCTCCGCAAGCCATCTGTTCCGCAGTGTGCATGGACTGCGGCCAGGAAGCACCGGCCTCGGACAACGACCGTGCGCCGGTGGAGATGTGGGCGCTCAAGCACACGGGACTGAACCCCTCGCACCGCCAATACAAGGCCATGGTCGAGACGTATTGGTGCGTGTATCCGGCGTAGACCAACCCGTGCTGGGAGCGAGACGCCCAAGGCGCCTGGCCCTCCACAGATGCCGCGAGGGCTCAAGGCAGTGAGGCAGGGCCCCGCCCAGGCACCCTCAACCTTGGGCGGGCAGCGGCCCCGGACCGCGGGAGCAAGGGCACACGGCCGGGGCGTCTCGTTTTGCGCGTGCCGCCGCTGGCCGGGCTGTTCCTCTCCACGCCGGCCCTGTGCAGTTCCCCGCGCCCCGACGGACCGCTGCCGCTTGCCGTGCGTCTCCGGCTCTCAGCTGAAGATGTCCAGGACATCCAGCCGGGAGCCGCCGTCGTCGGCGGGGCGGTGCCGCATCGGGCGGGGCTCCGGGTAGGTCTCCGCTGCGGCCCTCGCGCGGACGATGTCCGGCCCGCCGCACGCCTCGACCGCGAAGGCGCCGAAAACCTCGGCGAACGCGGCCGGGTCGCGGAACTCCACGCCGAACGCCCGGCCGTCCTGCAACGGCACCCACACCATCCGGTCGAACCGTATCCACTCCAGCACCGGCTGGTCGTCCGCCGTTGACCGCCCCTCCAGCCACAGCCGCGCCACGTGCAGGAGATTCACCCTCTCCAGCGGCAGCCGCTTGCGCCGCACCCGCAGCTCACGCGTCGTCAGCGCGACCCGCTGGTCCTTCTTCGGATACCAGACGACACCGATCCCGCACGGCACCCACAGCAGGACCCCGATCATCGGCAAGACCAGAGCGTCGCCCCACGACCGGAGCAGCCCGCCGTCCAGCAGATACAGGGCCCCGAAGACCAGAACCCACTTCACCGTCATCCGCCAGAACCCGGTCCCCTGCCGGTACAGGACCCGCTGCTTCCCCGTCATCGTCATACCCGCACGCTATACGCCGCCCCGCAGTTCACCGTAGGCCCTGCGCCGCATCAGGCAACGTTCGCCCTGGGCGCTCTGCGACGTCGCCCGGGGCGGGGTGCGGTTGTTCTTGTCGGAGCACAACGGTGATGCCCGTCCCGACACGTTGGTCTACCTTGGCGTTCGGGATGTCGAGGCCATCACCTCCGAGTTCGGTGTGCAGGCGAAGGACGCTCCGTGGGCGCGTGAGATCGAGCTGCGTGACCCTGACGGCAATCGGCTGCGGATCGGCACGCCGACGGAATGACATTCCCCGGCAGGCGCGCGGCAGTGAAGCTGCGCTGGTGGCTGAGCGAGTAGGCGTCCCCCGCCCGCACGGGCAGGGTGCCACGCACGCCATCTACTCCGCCGTGTGCATGGACTGCGGAACGGAGGCACCGGCGTCGGACAGCGACCGTGAGCCGGTTGAGGCGTGGGCGCTGAAGCACACCGGTCTCAATCCCTCGCACCGCCAGTACAAGGCCATGGTCGAGACCTATTGGCGCGTGACCCCGGCGCCTGGCAACCCGTACCGGGAACTCCTCGACACCCGGCGGACTTAGAGGTCGTTTTCTCCTGGACTGCCCGCGTATCGAGTGGTTTTCAGACCGGCAGGGTGTGGTGCTCGTGCTGCTGGAGATTCGGGGTGGTTCTTG
>NZ_JBHJRX010000018.1:0-137368 GCF_042268605.1 Streptomyces sp. NPDC056296
GCTGGACTGGTACAACTACCACCGACCCCACACCGGCATCGGCGGCCACACACCAGCCAGCCGCGTCACCAACCTGCCCGAACAGCACACCTAGGTGCCTTGGACGACGGCCAGTAGAGAGCCCACCGTGACCTGCTGCCCGGGTACGGCCTTCAGGGCGGTCAGCGTGCCCGTGGCCGGGGCGGTGATCCGGTGTTCCATCTTCATCGCCTCCAGCCACAGGAGGGGCTGGCCGGCCTGGACCGTCGCTCCCTCCTTGAGGCCCTCCGCGACGCGGACGACCGTGCCCGGCATGGGGGCGAGGAGGGAGCCCGGGGCGTGCTGGTCGGTGGGGTCGGGGAAGCGGGGCAGGGCGGTGAGGCGGGTGGCGTTGACGTGGATCCGGTCGCCGTACGCCGCCACCTCGAACCTGCGCCGGACGCCGTCCGCCTCCAGCAGGACCAGGTGCGCGTCCGCGTGCAGAACGCGTACGCCGTCGGCGGCCGGACCCGTGCGGGTGTGGTGGTAGCGGACCTCGTGTTCCGCGCCCGCCATGCCGTAGCGCTTCACCTGGGGCTGCGAGGTCAGGTTGCGCCAGGCGCCGCCGAAGCGGGAGCGGCCGTGGGCGTCGGCGAGGGCGGCGGCCAGCGGGGCGAGGGGGTCGGCCGTCCCACCACGGGTGAGGTCGGCCAGGTGGCGGTCGTAGAAGCCGGTGTCCATGTGGGCGGTGGTGAACTCCTCGTGGCGCAGGGAGCGGACGAGGATGTCCCGGTTGGTGACCGGGCCGTGGATCGCGGCCCGCTCCAGAGCACCGGCGAGTCTGCGGACGGCCTCCGCGCGGGTGGGTGCGTGGGCGACGACCTTGGCGAGCAGCGGGTCGTAGTGGACGCCGATGTCGTCGCCGTCGGTGTAGCCGGTGTCGAGGCGGATGCCGTCCGGGACGGTGAGGCGGTGCAGGCGGCCGGTCTGCGGGGCCCAGCCGTTCGCCGGGTCCTCGGCGTACAGGCGGGCCTCGACGGCGTGGCCACGCGCGCGCGGGGGATCGTTTTCGAGGGCGTGGCCCTCGGCGACGCGGAGTTGGAGGGCGACGAGGTCGAGGCCGAAGACCGCCTCCGTGACCGGGTGTTCGACCTGGAGGCGGGTATTCATCTCCAGGAAGTGCGCCGTGCCGTCCGCGACGAGGAACTCGACGGTCCCGGCGCCGACGTAGTCGACGGCGCGGGCGGCGCGTACGGCGAGATCGTGGAGTTCACCGGTGAGCCCGGGCGTCAGGCCGGGCGCCGGGGCCTCCTCGATGACCTTCTGGTGGCGGCGCTGGAGGGAGCAGTCGCGGGTGCCGAGCGCCCACACGGTGCCGTGGGTGTCGGCGAGGATCTGCACCTCGACGTGGCGGCCGTGCTCGACATAGGGCTCCACGAACACCTCGCCGTCGCCGAAGGCGCTCACCGCCTCCGCGCGGGCTGCGGTCAGTTCGTCGTCGAGGTCGGCGAGGCGCCGTACGACGCGCATGCCGCGTCCGCCGCCGCCCGCCGCCGCCTTCACCAGGACCGGCAGGTCTGCCTCGGTGACGTGCGTGAGTGGCGCGATGCCCATCAGTTCCTTGGCGCGGGTCTTGGACGCCATCGCCTCGATCGCCTCCGGTGGCGGTCCGATCCAGGTCAGGCCCGCGTCGGCGACGGCGCGTGCGAAGTCGGCGTTCTCGGAGAGGAAGCCGTAGCCGGGGTGGACTGCGTCGGCGCCGGCGGCGATCGCGGCTTTCACGATCAGGTCGCCGCGCAGGTAGGTGTCGGCGGAGGCCGCGCCCGGCAGTCGTACCGCCGCGTCGGCCGCGCGCGCGTGGAGGGCGTTCTCGTCGGCGTCCGAGTGCACGGCGACGGTCCGGATTCCCAACTCACGGCAGGTGCGGAAGATCCGGCAGGCGATCTCGCCCCGGTTGGCGACGAGGACGGTGCTGATCACAGTGTTTCCCTCGCTGGTCACAGTGTTCCCCTCACATCCGGAAGACGCCGAAGCCGCCGCGCGCACCCTCGTAGGGCGCGGTGTGGATGGCGGACAGGCACAGGCCGAGCACGGTGCGGGTGTCGCGCGGGTCGATGACGCCGTCGTCGTAGAGCCGCCCGGACAGGAACATGGGCAGCGACTCGGACTCGATCTGCTGCTCCACCATGGCGCGCAGCGCCGCGTCGCCCTCGTCGTCGTACGGCTGTCCCTTGGCGGCAGCGGACTGGCGGGCGACGATGGAGAGCACGCCGGCGAGCTGCTGCGGGCCCATGACGGCGGACTTGGCGCTGGGCCAGGCGAAGAGGAAGCGGGGGTCGTAGGCGCGGCCGCACATGCCGTAGTGGCCGGCGCCGTAGGAGGCGCCGAGGAGGACGGAGAGGTGGGGCACGCGGCTGTTGCTGACCGCGTTGATCATCATCGCGCCGTGCTTGATGATGCCGCCCTGCTCGTACTCCTTGCCAACCATGTAGCCGGTGGTGTTGTGCAGGAAGAGGAGCGGGATGTCACGCTGGTTGGCGAGCTGGATGAACTGGGCCGCCTTCTGCGACTCCTCGCTGAACAGCACCCCTTGGGCGTTGGCCAGGATGCCCACCGGGTAGCCGTGCAGGGCCGCCCAGCCGGTCGTCAGGCTCGTCCCGTACAGCGGCTTGAACTCGTCGAAGTCGGAGGCGTCGACGATCCGGGCGATGACCTCGCGCGGGTCGAAGGGGGCCTTGAGGTCGTCGGGGACGATGCCGAGGAGGTCCTCCGGGTCGTACTTCGGCGGCTCGGCCGGGCCCGGATCGGGGTGTGCCTTGCGGTGGTTGAGGCGGGCGACGACGCGGCGGGCCTGGCGCAGCGCGTCCGGTTCGTCCACGGCGAAGTAGTCGGCGAGACCCGAGGTGCGCGCGTGCATCTCGGCGCCGCCCAGCGACTCGTCGTCGCTCTCCTCGCCGGTGGCCATCTTGACCAGCGGCGGCCCGCCGAGGAACACCTTCGCGCGCTCCTTGACCATGATCACGTGGTCGGACATGCCGGGGATGTACGCGCCCCCGGCGGTCGAGTTGCCGAAGACGACGGCGATGGTGGGGATGCCGGCCGCCGACAGCCGGGTGATGTCCCGGAAGATCCCGCCGCCGGGGATGAAGATCTCCTTCTGCGACGGCAGGTCGGCGCCGCCGGACTCGACCAGGCTGATGCAGGGCAGCCGGTTGGCGAGCGCGATGTCGTTGGCGCGCAGGGCCTTCTTCAGCGACCAGGGGTTGCTGGCGCCGCCGCGCACGGTCGGGTCGTTGGCGGTGATCAGGCACTCGACGCCCTCGACCGTGCCGATGCCGGTGACGAGGGAGGCGCCCACGGTGTACTCGCTGCCCCAGGCCGCCAGCGGCGACAGCTCCAGGAAGGGCGTGTCGGGATCAAGGAGCAGCTCGATGCGCTCGCGGGCGAGGAACTTGCCGCGCTTTTGGTGCCGGGCGACGTACTTCTCGCCGCCGCCGGCCAGCGCCTTGGCGTGCTCGGTGTCGAGGTCGGCGAGTCTGGCGAGCATGGCCTCGCGGTTGGCCCGGTGGTCGGGGGCGCAGGGGTCGAGGGCGGAGGGCAGGACGGTCACAGCGGGCTCCCCGGGGAGTACGGCGGGACAGTCGCAGCGGGCTCCCCCGGGGAGTACGGCGGGACGGTCACAGCGGGCTCCCCCGGGGAGTACGGCGGGACGGTCATAGCAGAACCTCCGGGATGTCCAGGTGGCGGGCGCGCAGCCACTCGCCGAGCGCCTTGGCCTGCGGGTCGAAGCGGGCCTGCGCGGCGACGCCCTCGCCGAGGATGCCCACGACGACGAAGTTGAGGGCGCGCAGGCTGGGGAGTGTGTGCCGGGTGACGGGCAGGTCGCGGGCCTCGGGGATCAGCTCGCGGAAGCGGTCGGCGGTCAGTTCGTGCGCCAGCCAGCGCCAGGCATCGTCGGTCCGCGCCCACACGCCGACGTTGGCGTTCCCGCCCTTGTCGCCGCTGCGGGCGCCGGCGACGAGGCCGAGGGGGGCGCGGCGTGCGGGCCCCGGCGGAAGCGGCTGCGGTAGCGGTGGTTCCGGTACTTCCGCCAGTAGGGCGGTGTCCTGGGCGCCGGGTACGGGAATCCGCTTCCCGTCGTGGAGGACGGCCACATGGTCGACGGCGCCATGGGGGACGTACACATCCTCGAAGACCCCATAGGGCGCGCCCTTTCCGGGTGGCGCCAGCACATGGAAGCCGGGGTAGCTGGCGAGGGCCAGCTCGACGGCGGCCCCGCTCAACGCCCGCCCGACGACCTGCTGGTCGGCGTCCCGGACGACGAGCCGCAGCAGGGCACTGGCCGTCTCCTCGGTCGGGGCGTCGGGCCGGTCGGTGCGGACGAGGTCCCAGCGGACGTCGGCGACCTTGCCGAGGGCGGGTTCCATCTGGGCCCGCACCAGGGCTGCCTTGTCCTCGATGCCGAGGCCGGTGAGCACGAAGGCGACCTCGTTGCGGAAGCCGCCGAGACGGTTGCGGCCGACCTTGAGCGTGGGCGGCGGGGCCTCACCGCGCACGCCCTCGATCCGTACGCGGTCGGGCCCGTCCCGGGTGAGCCGTACGGTGTCCAGCCGGGCGGTGACGTCGGGCCCCGCGTACCGGGCGCCGCCCGTCTCGTACAGCAGCTGGGCCGTCACCGTGCCGACGTCGACGAAGCCGCCGGTGCCGTCGTGCTTGGTGATGACGCAGCTGCCGTCGGCGTGCAGTTCGGCGAGCGGGAAGCCGGGGCGTCGGACGTCACCGTCGTGGAAGAACGCGTAGTTGCCGCCGGTCGCCTGCGCCCCGCACTCCAGCACATGTCCGGCGACGACGGCGCCCGCGAGCCGGTCGTACTCCGTCGGTGCCCAGCCGAAGTGCGCGGCGGCGGGCCCGGTGACCAGGGCGGCGTCGGTGACCCGGCCGGTGACGACCACGTCGGCGCCCGCCCGCAGGCACTCGGCGATGCCGAAGCCGCCGAGGTAGGCGTGGGCGGCCAGCGCTCCCGGGTGGGCGGCGGTGAGGTCGTCGCCCTCGACGTGCGCGACCCGTACGGGGATGCCGAGCCGTTCGGCGAGGGCGCGTACGGCGTCGGCGAGTCCGGCGGGGTTGAGCCCGCCGGCGTTGGCGACGATCCTGACGCCCCGCTCGTGGGCGAGGCCGAGGCACTCCTCCAGTTGCCGCAGGAAGGTGCGGGCGTACCCGGCGGCCGGGTCCTTCAGCCGGTCCCGGCCCAGGATGAGCATGGTCAGCTCGGCGAGGTAGTCGCCGGTGAGGACGTCCAGCGGGCCGCCGGTGAGCATCTCGCGCATGGCGTCGAAGCGGTCGCCGTAGAAGCCGGAGGCGTTGCCTATGCGGAGGACGGTCACTGCCCCTCCCCACGCGGCGGGCGTCCGGCTCCCGGCGGGCGTCCCGCTCCCGGCGGGCGTCCCGTTCCCGGTGGGCGTCCCGTTCCCGGTGGGCGTCCCGTTCCCGGCGGTCCCGCGAAGGCCTGGGCGATGTCCAGCCAGCGGTCGGCGTCCGGGCCCTCGGCGGTGAGGACGAGGTCGGCGCGGTGGGCGCGCTGGGTGGCGAGGAGGCAGAAGTCGAGGGCGGGGCCGGTGACGCGTTGCGGGGCGTCCTCGGGGCCGTACGCCCACACGTCCCCGCCCGGCCCGGTGAGTTCGACGCGGAACGGCTCGGCGGGCGGGGTCAGGCCATGGGTCGCGTAGGCGAAGTCCCGGGCGCGGACGCCGATACGGGCGATGTGCCGCAGCCGGTCGGTGGGCGGGCGCGTAACGCCGAGGGTGTCGGCGATGTCGAGGCCGTGGGCCCAGGTCTCCATCAGGCGGGCGGTGGCCATGGAGGCGGCGGCCATGGGCGGGCCGTACCAGGGGAAGCGGGCGCCGGGCGCCGACTCGCGCAGCGCCTTGTCGAGGGCGGCGCGGCCCTCCCGCCAGGCGGCCAGCAGCTCGGCGGGGGCCTGCCGGGCGCCTTCCTCGGCGCCGTCGTCGACGTACCGGTCGGGCACGGCGAGGGCCTGCTCGACCAGTTCCCGGAAGCCGTCCTCGTCGGTGACGGCGGCCAGGGCGGCGCGGTCGGTCCAGGCCAGGTGCGCGATCTGGTGGGCGATCGTCCAGCCGGGAGCCGGGGTGGTGAGCGTCCACTGCTCTGGACTCAACCGGGCGACCAGCGCGTCGAGTTCCTCGCTCTCCTCACGCAGGTCGTCGATCACGGGCGTCGGGTCGGACACGGGGCGCTCCCCTCGGGCACGGCGGTGTGCGGGGCGGTGTGGGGGAGCATGACAGGGGCGGGATTAACAATCAAGCATGCTTGCATGATTTTCGGCCCGCCTCCCCGGCGGCCGGCCCGCGCAGGGAACGTCTCAGTCCTTCTCCGCCCGCCAGACTGTGACGGCCGACCTGAGGAAGGCGAGTTCGGGCAGTGCGGTCGACTTCGTCTCGACGACGAGCAGCGCGATGTCTCCGTTGCGGTGCCTGACGCAGATCTCCATGCCCGCCGACGCGGCGGCCAGGAAGAGGTGTTTGCTCTTCTGACCGGCGGTCATCAGGGCGCACTCCTCGTATCCGGCACCCGGCCCGCCGAACATCATCGTGAAGACGCTGGTGTCGCTCTCCAGAGCACAGCCGACGTCCTTGCAGTCGAAGCGGATGTCCCCTTTGCGGTCCTCACGCAGTTCCCCGTCGGCGAGGCTGATCGAGGTGTTGGCGTCCACCGACATGGCGTTGTAGGAGTGGGCCCGCGGCGCCCCCGTCCCGGCGGCTGCGCCGTCGGCCACCGATCCGGACGTGGCCGACGAGTCGTCCCCCGGTGCGGACGACGACCCCGCCCCCTCGGCGTCGGCCGGCCCGGGCGACACGCCCCCGGACTCCGTGTCCCCGGACGCCGACGCCCCGCCCGCCCCCGCACCGGGCGTCCCGGACGCGGACGCCGCTGTGTCCCGGGTGCGGTCCCGGGCGGCATCCCACGCCGCGTCGAGGACCGTCCACGCCGCTGTGACCACGAGCCCTGCCGCGGCCAGGGCGGCGGCCGCGATGAGGGCGACGCGTCTCCTGCGGCGCTTGCGCTCCTCCGGCCCGGCCGGCCGCTGCGGCGCGGTCGTGCCGTACGGACCGGCGGGCCACTGCACGGCGCCCGGCCACGGTGCCGCGCCCGTCCACTGGGCGGTGGCGGGCCGCTGCTGGGCGGCCATCGGGTGCGGAGCGGTCCACGGCCCCGTGTGCACCGCGGTGGGAGCCGGAGCCTGCTCCGGGACCGACGCGGGCGGCGGCACCGCCACCTTCGGCCCGGCGACCTCCTGCCAGACGGCCGGACCCGCCCCGGCCTCGGCGTCCCGCCCCAGTTCCCGCCGGCACCACTCGACGACCTCCGCCAGGGTGGCCCGCTCCCCGGGGTCGGCGGCCATGCACCGGGCGATCAACGCGCGGAGCTGTTCGGGCAGCCCGGACAGGTCGGGCTCTGAGTGCACGATGCGGTAGAGGACGCTGACGGCGGGCCCGTCCCCGTAGAGCGGCCTGCCCAGCGCCGCGAACGCGGCCGTCTGGCCGAGCGAGAAGATGTCGGTCGCCGCCGTGACGTCGCCCCCGGACGCCTGCTCGGGCGCCATGAACTGGGGCGTGCCGATGGCGGCGCCCGTGGCGGTGTGCGCGGTGCTGTCGGCCGCGACCGAGATGCCGAAGTCGATGACGCGGGGCCCGTCGGAGGCGAGCAGCACGTTCGACGGCTTGAGGTCCCGGTGCACGATGCCCGCGCCGTGGATCGCCTGCAGCGCCTCGGCGACCCCGGCCATCAGCCACAGCACCGCCGGCACCGGCAGCGGCCCGCTCCGGGCGACGACGTCGGACAGGGCGGGCCCCGGCACGTACAGCGTGGCCAGCCAGGGCGGTGTGCCGTCCGGGTCGGCGTCGATCAGTTCGGCGGTGTAGGCGCCCTTCACCTTCCGGGCCGACTTGATCTCGCGGCCGAAACGCCGCCGGAAGGTCGGGTCGTCGGCCAGTTCGGACCGTACGACCTTGATGGCCACCGGGCGTCCGCCCTGGGTGTGGGAGAGGTAGACCCGGCCCATGCCGCCCGCGCCGAGCCGGGCGGCGAGCCGGTAACCGCCCACCGCGCGCGGGTCGTCGTCCTGCAATGGCTGGAAGACCTCGGCCGTGCGGTTCATCGGTTCCCTCCCCGTGATCCCGATGAGATGACCAGGTCCGCAGCCTATGCGGTGGGGTGGACGCCGGTCCGGCCGGGGGCGCCGGTGATCAGTGCGCCTGGGACACGTCCGGGAGCGCCTTCACCCGCCGCCGCCCCACCTGCGTCCGCACCGCCCCCATGCTGGCCGCGATGACCAGGGCGATGGCGGCGGACTGGGTGGCGGACAGGGCCTGGTCGAGGATGAGGAAACCGGCCGCCGCGGCGATGGCGGGTTCCAGGCTCATGAGGATGGCGAAGGTGGGCGCGGGCAGGCGGCGCAGGGCGAGGAGTTCGAGGGTGTAGGGCAGGACGGAGGAGAGCAGGGCGACCCCGGCGCCCAGCGCCAGAGTCATCGGGTCGAGGAGCTTGCCGCCAGACTCGGCGATGCCCAGCGGCAGGAACAGCACCGCCCCGACCGCCATGGCGAGGGCCAGCCCGTCGGCCTGCGGGAACCGGCGCCCCGTACGCGCGCTGAAGACGATGTACGCCGCCCACATCGCGCCCGCCCCCAGCGCGAAGGCGACGCCGGCCGGGTCGAGGCTGTCGAAGCCGCCGCCACCGAGGAGGAAGACGCCGGCCAGGGCGAGCGCGGCCCAGACCAGGTTGACCGCGCGGCGGGAGGCGAAGACGGAGAGGGCGAGCGGGCCGAGCACCTCCAGGGTGACGGCGGGGCCGAGGGGGATGCGGTCGACGGCCTGATAGAAGAGGCCGTTCATACCGGCCATGGCGATGCCGAAGACGACGACCGTGCCCCAGTCGGCCCGTGAGTGGCCGCGCAGCCGGGGCCGGCAGATGAGCAGCAGTACGACGGCGGCCACGGCCAGCCGCAGGGTCACCACGCCGAGCGCGCCGGCCCGGGGCATGAGGCTCACCGCCAGCGCGGCGCCGAACTGCACGGAGAGGCCACCGGCGAGGACCAGGCCGACCGGCCCCAGGGAGCCCCGTCCGCGCGGGGCACCCGCCGGGTCGGACGTGGGCCCGGTGCCCGCCACAGGTGCGGTGGCCGCGGCGGCCGGGGTGGACGGGGTGGCGGCGCTGGGGGTGGTCACGGGGCCTTCCTGGGTCTTGGCGCGAAGTGTCGGCGCGGGGACGGAACTCCTGCCGGGCAGCGCACGTCGCACTGCGCCGACCGGTCCAGAGTGCCGACCTGTCCAGAGTAATGATCTCCGGACAGGACCGTGCAAGGTTTACACACCTGACGATGAGTCCCTCGCCCCGCCCGGGTCAACTCCGTCCGTCATACGGACCGCCCGCCACGGCGGGTACCGTCCCCATGGCGAACCCCGTGTCCGAATCCCGTATCCGAATCCCGTAGCCGAATCCCGTGCCAGCCCCACCACATCTCCCGAGGTCCCGTGCGACGACTTCTTGCCCGCCTCTGGCGGCTCCTGCGCCCTGTTCAGAGCCGCGTCATGTGGATCCTGCACGCCAAGTTCGTGGTCGGCGTGACCGGTGTCGTGCGCGACGACGAGGGGCGGGTCCTGCTGCTGAAGCACCGGATGTGGCCGCCGGGCCGCCAGTGGGGCCTGCCGAGCGGTTTCGCGCGCAAGGGCGAGGACTTCCGGAAGACCGTGGTCCGCGAGGTGCGGGAGGAGACGAACCTCGACGTGGAGGTGGGCCGCCTGGTCATGCTGAACAGCGGCTTCCGCACCCGCCTGGAGGTGGCCTACGAGGCCCGCCTGCTGGGCGGCGAGCTGCGCATCGACCCCTTCGAGATCCTGGAGGCCCGCTGGTGCCGCCCGGACGAGCTGCCCGAGGGCGTCCAGCCGGTGTGCCATCCGCTGGTGCGGGGCGAGACGGTGCCCTGAATCGCCCGCGCGGGTGTGTCGAAAGCGCCGGTCTCCGATCGACGCAAGGAGTGAAGACAAAGACACACACCCACCCCGAGGAGCACCTCTCATGACCACCGTCACCGCGGACCTGGCCATCACCCTCGACGGCTACGTCGCCGGCCCGAACGTCACCCTCGACAACCCGCAAGGCGACGGCGGCGAGCCGATCTTCGACTGGATCCACACCCTGGCGAGCTGGCGGGAGCGCCAGGGCATGACCGGCGGGGAGGAGAACCGCGACTCCGAGCTGGTCCGCGAGTGGTTCGACGCCACCGGGGCGGTGGTGATGGGCCGGACGATGTACGACACGGGCGAGGAGTTCTGGGCCGACAACCCGCCCTTCCGCACCCCGGTCTACGTCCTCACCAACCGCCCCCGCCCGACCCTGGTGAAGGAGGGCGGCACCACCTTCACCTTCGTCACCGACGGCATCCACAGCGCACTGGAGCAGGCGCAGGCCGCCGCCGGGGACCGGAACGTCGACATCGCGGGCGGGGCGAGCACGGTGCGGCAGTACCTCGGAGCCGGACTCATCGACGAACTCCAGCTGCACGTGGTGCCCGTGCTCCTCGGCGACGGGCTGCGCCTCTTCGAGGGGCTGGGCGCGGTGCGGCGCGACCTCGAACAGATCGGGGTCGTCGAGACGCCTTTGGCCACTCACCTGAAGTACCGCTTCTTGAAGTGACCCGGCCGGCGCCTCGCCCTCGTCGGCCCGCCCGACCGGACGCCGCCGGTCAGCCCATGCTCTTGGCACCGTCCAGGGACTCCCGGATGATGTCGGCGTGGCCGGCGTGCTGAGCGGTCTCGGCGACGATGTGCATCAGCACCCGGCGGGCCGACCACTGCGCGTCGCCCTCGAACCACGGGGCCTTCGGCAACGGCTGCGTGGCCCCCAGGTCGGGCAGCGTGGCGACCAGGTCGTCGGTCCGGCGGGCCGCCTCGGCGTAGTCGGCCAGGACCCCGGCCAGCGTCTCACCGGGCAGCATCCGGAACTCGTCGGCCCGCTGGGCCCAGTCGGCCTCGGTCATGGCCGTGAAGTCTCCTCCCATCGCCGACGGGCCGTTCACGATGAAGTTTGCCCAGCTCCGCTCGACCGAGGACACGTGCTTGATCAAGCCGCCCAGGCAGAGCTCGCTCGCGGTGGTCCGGAGTCCAGCCTGCTCGTCGGTGAGGTCACGGGCGGTGAAGCGCAGGAAGTGCCGTTGGTGAGCCAGCATCTCCAGCAGGTCGGCGCGCTCACCGGTGACGGCCGGGGCCTCGGTCGGGTCGCCGGTGGTCGGGGCGCCGGTGGTCAGGTCGCGGGTAGTCGCCTCGTCGAGAGTGGTCATGGTCTCCGCCTTCCGGTGTTCTGCTCCGTCGGTCGAGAACCACGCTATGAGTCATAGAGGTCAGATCATGTCCTAGATCCCCCACAAGCGGCGGACGGAGTGTCTAGAGGGCGATCTCACCGCCGCCCATCAGCAGGCCCAGCCCCTCGGTGTCGTCGAAGGTGTCCCCGGACAGCCGGGTGACGCCCTCGGTGGCAGGCCCCTCCGCCGTGCCGGGCAGCAGCCACGCGACACTGTCGACCGTGTCGCTGCCCGGCGCGGTCACCACGAGGTCGGCACGGCCGTCGCCGTCCAGGTCGGTGAGGCCGACCGAAGCGCCGAAGTCGGCGTCCCCGCCCGGGACGGCACCGAGGTCGTCCCCGTCGAACAACCGGGCCCCCTCACCGCTGAGCCCGCCCGGCCCACCCGCCAGGAACAGCACCTGCTCCGGGCCCGGCTCCCCGTAGATGTCCCACCGGGGCGCCCCGGCCACCACGTCCGCATATCCGTCGCCGTTGACGTCCCCGGTGTCCAGGGTGGCGAAGACGGCGTCCTCGTCCTGAGGTTCCTCGCCGGGTACGCCGGAAGTGCCCCGGTCGACGGTCGTCGTCCGCCTCCCCGGCCCGGCCTCCGACCCGTACACCACCGTCACCGAGCTGCGGCTCGCGTCGCCGCCCCGGGGACTGAGGACCAGGTCGTCGTAGCCGTCGCCGTCCACGTCGCCGACCGCCCCCTCCCCCGCGTCGGGGAGGCGGGTGCCCTCCGGCTGCGTGAAGCCGTCCCGGCCGCCGCGAAGGTAGCTCACCGGCTGGTTCCTCTCGGACCAGGGCACCTCCGGTCCCGTGTCGGCGTCGTGGAAGCTCACCAGGTCGTCGATGCCATCGCCGTCGAGGTCCCCGGCGAGGAGGTCGCCGTAGTTCGCGGTGTCGACGTCCGGCGCGGGTCGGCGCGGGGCGGGGACGCGGCCCGTCCCGGCCGGGGTGCCGTCGCGCCCGAAGGGCCCTTTGAGCAGCCCCTTGTCGGAGCCGAGCCCGAAGACCAGGTCGGCGTGCCCGTCACCGTCGAAGTCACCGGCGGCGAGCTGCTCGTCCAGGATCGGGTCGTTGTCCCAGGCGACGTCACTGCGACCCGTCCCCGGCACCCGGGCCGCCCGGGACAACCCCTCCTCGGATCCCCACATGATGACCACGCTGGGCTCCCAGTCGAAGACGGAGGCGGCGAGGTCCGTGTACCCGTCCTCGTCGAAGTCGCGGGCCACCACGTCCGACCCGAAGAAGGCCTCGTCGCGGTTCTTCCCGGGTATCCCCGCATCGTCCTGGGTGAGGTACTGGCACCGGCCGACCCCGGTCCCGTCCCCCGCCCCGTACGCGACCTCGATACTCCCGCCCCCGCTGCCGCCCTGCACACTCCCCATCGAGCCGAAGGCCAGGTCGGGGTGACCGTCACCATCGAAGTCGGCGGCCCTCTCCGAGGCGGGCCCCTCCGTAGCGGGCCGCCCCGACGCGGGCGCGGCGGTGCCGTGGGCCGGGCTCCGGCAGGCGTACGGCGCGGCGATGTCGGCCGGCTCGCTGTTCGCGATCACCACACCCACGGCAACCACCAACGCGACGACGGCCGCGCCCCCGCCGATCACCCAGGGCCGCTTGCCGACCCTTCGTCGTGGAGCTTCCGCTTGATCACTCGAACCGTCCATAGGAACGATCACGCGACGGCGACGACTCGCGGTTCCGATCAAGCACCCGAGGCGGGGTCACCGTCTTCTGTCACTTGCGGCCGACGGGCAACGAACGAGCCGAGCCCCACTTCGGCGCGGATCAGGCCTTCACTTTTCAGGTGGGCCAGCGCCTTCTGAGCGGTCGACGCCGCGATGGCGAATTCGGCCGACAACTCGACCACCGACGGAACCCGGGCATCAACGGGATAAGTACCGTCCGCGATGCGCGCCTCAATGGCAGCGGCGACCTGCCGCCACACGGGCCGGGTGCGATCAAGCTCGGGAGTCATGCGGTGGACGCTAAAACTCTGCGGTAGACCGCGCGACCGCAGTATACTGCGGTAGACCATGGAGACCACTCCCACTGAAGACCCCCGCGACGGGTGGAGCCGTCCGGGGGCGCGGCCACCAGCTGGATCCTGAACGGAGCTGATGACATGACCAACCTTATCGACCGCCTGATCGGGTGGGCGAGCGAGCTGCTCAACCCCCGGGGCGCCCACCGCTACCGCAACGGCAATCCCCCGCCCGTCCGCACCACACCGCACCATCCAGCCGCAGCCGGCGTCCCGCCCCTCCCCTCCCACCGCAGTCCCTACGGCCTGCCCTCCGCCCTCGACGGAACCGAGACGACGGCCGTACGCCCGTACCTCCTCGCGCACCCGCCGTACGAGCTGGAGGCGGCAGCATGACGCAACCGCGCGAACCCCGCCTGCTCCCCTGGTCCGGCCCCGACGGCAAGCCCTGCTACCTGATCACCGACGGCGACGGCGGCCCCGTCTCGCGGCTGGCAGACACCACCGAGAGCACGCAGCTCGGCATGGGCGCCGAGCTCCTCGCCCACGCCCACGACCTCCTCCCCCGCGCCCCGCACAGCGAACTCCGCTACCTCGCCGAGCTCCTCACCGAAGCCCTCGCGGACGCGCTACGGGTGGCTGAGAGCCGAGGGCGGAGGCTGAACGGGCTCAACTGAGCGGATCGAGGACGCGCGGGGCGGTTCTGTCCTCGGTTCTCAGGACCGCCCCAGCCCTTCCGCCAGCACCTCCGCCAAGTGCCGCCCCCGCACCCCCGCCAACTGCTCCAGCTGCGTCCGGCACGAGAAGCCGTCCGCCAGGACCACCGCCCCGTCCGGTGCCTCGCGCACCGCCGGGAGCAGCTGATCCTCCGCGCAGGCGGCCGAGACCTCGTAGTGGCCGTCCTCGAAACCGAAGTTGCCCGCGAGGCCACAGCAGCCGCCGGTCAGCTCGCCGGTCAGGCCGGCCGCCTCACGCAAGCGGCGGTCGGCCGCGTCGCCCAGGACCGCGTGCTGGTGGCAGTGGGTCTGGCCGGTGACCGGACGGTTCACGGCGGGCGGGATCCAGTCGGGGGCGTGGCGCTCCAGGGCCTCCGCGAAGGTCAGCACGCGGGCCGCGAGTCGAGCCGCCCGTGGGTCGTCGTGGAGGAGCTCGGGCAGGTCCGTGCGCAGAGCGGCGGCGCAGCTCGGTTCCAGGACGACGACCGGCGCGGACGTCTCCAGTACCGGGGCCATCAGGTCCAGGGTGCGGCGCATCACCGCTCGGGCGCGGTCCAGTTGGCCCGTGGAGACGTACGTCAGGCCGCAGCAGACCCGGCCCCGGCGGGCGGTCAGCAGCGCCAGAGCCGACTTCGACGTACCGTCCCCGATCACGGCACGCCCCGGCAGCAGCGTCGGCGGCAACGCCACCCGCAGCCCCGCAGCCTCCAGCACCCGTACGGCCGCCCGGCCCACGGAGGGTGAGAGATGCTCGGTGAACGTGTCGGGCCAGAGGACCACCAGGTCACCGGACCCGGTCCGTCCGACACCCCTACGCCGCCCGCGCCACCACCCGCTGAACGTCTCCCCCGCGAGCCGCGGCACCTCCCGCTCCCCCGCGATCCCGCCCAGCCGTTTCGCCACCGCCGCCAATGGCCGTACGGAGGCCAGCGCGTTGACGACCGGCGCGACACGCGCCCGCGCCGCCCACCGCAGCCACACCGGCAGCCACCCCATCGCGTAGTGGGCGGCAGGGCGGCGGCGGCCGGCGTAGTGGTGGTGCAGGAACTCCGCCTTGTACGTGGCCATGTCGACCTCGACCGGGCAGTCGGAGCGGCAGCCCTTGCAGGACAGGCACAGGTCGAGGGCGTCCCGGACCTCCGTGGAGCGCCAACCGTCGGTCACCAGCTCACCGGCGAGCATCTCGTGCAGCAGCCGGGCCCGCCCGCGAGTGGAGTGCGCCTCGTCTCCCGTCGCCCGGAACGACGGGCACATGACCGAGGAGCCCGCCGCCGACGTCGTACGGCACTTGGCGACCCCGACGCAGCGCCGTACCGCCGCCGAGAAGTCGCCGCCGTCGGACGGGTAGCCGAACGCCACGTCCACCGGCTCGCGCGGCAGGACGGAGAAGCGGAGGTTCGCGTCGAGGGGTGCCGGGCGGACCAGCATGCCGGGGTTGAGGAGGTCGTCCGGGTCCCAGACGGACTTCGCGCGCTCGAAGAGGGCGACCGTCTCCTCGCCGTACATCCTCGGCAGCAGCTCCGCCCGCGCCTGCCCGTCCCCGTGCTCCCCGGACAACGAACCCCCGTGCGCCACGACCAGGTCCGCCAGTTCCTCCGAGAAGCGGCGGAATCGGGCGACCCCCGCGTCCGTCAGCAGGTCGAAGTCGATGCGTACGTGGATGCAGCCGTCGCCGAAGTGGCCGTACGGCGTGCCGCGCAGGCCGTGGGTGGCGAGCAGGCCCCGGAAGTCCCGCAGGTAGGCGCCCAGCCTGGCCGGCGGCACGGCGCAGTCCTCCCAGCCGGGCCACGCCTCCGCGCCGTCCGGCATCCGTGTCGCCGTGCCGCTCGCGTCCTCCCGGATCCGCCACAGCGTCCGCTGTCCGGCCGGGTCGGTCACCACCAGCGCGTCGACGACGTCGGCCGCGCGCACGACAGCCTCCGCACGCGCGCGTGCCTCCGCCGCCGACTCGCCGCCCGTCTCCACGAACAGCCACGCCCCGCCCCGGGGAAGCAGGGCCGCGGCCGACACCGGCACCAGGTCCGCCGCCATGCCCTCCACCGTCAGCGGCCCGAGCGGCAGCAGCCCGGCCGCCGCCTCCGCCGCCCCGGCCTCGTCGGCGTACCCGAGCACCGCCAGCGCACGCGCGCGCGGTGCCTCGACCAGCCGGACCACCGCCTCGGTCAGCACGCCCAGCGTGCCCTCCGAACCGCAGAAGGAGCGGGCCACGTCCGCGCCCCGCTCCGGCAGCAGCGCGTCCAGCGCGTAGCCGGAGATACGGCGGGGGAGGTCGGGGAAGCCGGTGCGCAGGCGCGCCAGGTCGCCGTCGACCAGCTCCCGCAGGCCCTCCGGCGCCCCGGCCCACTCCTGTCCGAGCCGCAGCCGTTTCCCCCGCGCGGTGAGCACCGTCAGTTCGCGCACGCTGTCCGCCGTCGTGCCCCACGCCACCGAGTGCGAGCCGCACGAGTTGTTGCCGATCATTCCGCCGAGCGTGCAGCGGCTGTGGGTGGAGGGGTCGGGGCCGAAGCGCAGGCCGTGCGGGGCGGCGGCACGCTGGAGGCGGTCGAGGACCAGGCCCGGCTGGACGACGGCCGTGCGCGCCTCCCGGTCGAGCGAGACCAGCCGGTTCATGTGCCGGGTGAAGTCCAGGACGACGCCCGTGCCGGTCGCCTGCCCCGCGATGGACGTGCCACCGCCCCGCGCCACGACCGGCACCCCGCGCGCCCGGCACACCTCCAGTACGGCGGCCACGTCGTCGGCGTCTCTCGGTGCCACCACACCGAGCGGGACCCGACGGTAGTTGGACGCGTCCATGGTGGTCAGGGCCCGGGAGGTGACGTCGAAGCCGACCTCGCCGCGAACGGCCGTGCGCAGTGCTGCCTCCAGATCGGTCATGTCATCCAGCATGGGCTCTTGTGGTTCGCTACAGGTCCGCAAGGCGGAGATCTCGTCTCATCGGACGGACATGGCTTCGCCCGGTTTGGCCGACGGGATACCCTCCGGCACGTGGCTGAGATCCAGATTCCTGCTGACATCAAGCCCGCGGACGGTCGATTCGGCGCGGGTCCCTCCAAGGTACGGGTGGAGGCGCTGGACGCCCTGGCCGCCACCGGTACGTCCCTGCTCGGCACCTCCCACCGCCAGGCCCCGGTCAAGAACCTGGTCGGCAAGGTCCGTGAGGGCATCCGCGAGCTGTTCCGGCTCCCCGACGGCTACGAGGTGGTCCTCGGCAACGGCGGCTCCACCGCGTTCTGGGACGTCGCGACCCACGGCCTGATCGAGAACAAGTCGCAGCACCTGAGCTTCGGCGAGTTCTCCTCCAAGTTCGCCAAGGCGGCGAAGCTCGCCCCGTGGCTGGCCGAGCCGACGGTCGTCTCCTCCGAACCGGGCACCCACCCCGAGGCGCGGGCCGAGGCCGGGGTGGACGTGTACGCCTTCACGCACAACGAGACCTCGACCGGTGTCGCCATGCCGATCAAGCGTGTCGCCGGTGCCGACGAGGGCTCCCTCGTCCTCGTCGACGCCACCTCCGGCGCCGGCGGTCTCCCCGTCGACATCGCCGAGACCGACGTCTACTACTTCGCCCCGCAGAAGTCCTTCGCCTCCGACGGCGGCCTGTGGATCGGCGTGTTCTCCCCGGCCGCCATCGAGCGCGCCGAGCGGATCCACGCGAGCGGCCGGCACGTCCCGGAGTTCTTCTCGCTGCCGACCGCGATCGACAACTCCCGCAAGAACCAGACGTACAACACCCCGGCGCTGGCCACCCTATTTCTCCTGGGCGAGCAGCTGGACTGGATGAACGGCCAGGGCGGCCTGGACTTCACCACCGGCCGCACCAAGGACTCGTCGTCCCGCCTGTACTCCTGGGCGGAGGAGGCCAAGTACGCCACGCCGTTCGTCTCCGACCCGGCCAAGCGCTCGCAGGTCATCGGCACGATCGACTTCGCCGACGACATCGACGCCGCCGCCGTCGCCAAGGTGCTGCGCGCCAACGGCATCGTCGACACCGAGCCGTACCGCAAGCTCGGCCGCAACCAGCTGCGCGTCGCGATGTTCCCGGCGATCGACCCGGCGGACGTCGAGGCGCTGACCAAGTGCGTCGACTACGTGATCGAGAAGCTCTGATCACCGCTCCCGCAGTACGACGATGAGGGGCGCCCGGCACTCGCCGGGCGCCCCTCCTCGCTCTCCCGCCCCTCGCCGCTCTCCCGCTCTCCCGCTCTCCCGCTCTCCCGCTCCTACCGGCTGAGCCGCTGGAAGCGCCGCACCGCCAGCGGCAGGAAGATCGCCGTCAGGACCACCGGCCACACGCCCGCCATCAGCAGCGCGTGCTGCTCGACCCACGAGTCGCCGCCGCCGACCGGCGTGCCGAACAGTTCGCGGGCCGCCGCCGCCGTGGACGAGATGGGGTTCCAGGCGGCCACCCAGCCCAGCCAGTCGGGCATCAGCTGCGGGGCGACGAAGATGCTGGAGATCATCGTCAGCGGGAACGCCACCGCGAACAGGCCGCCCGCCGCCTCCGGGTTGGGGACCAGCAGCCCGAGCCACACGCCGAGCCAGATCAGCGCGAACCGCAGCCACAGCAGCAGACCGAACGCCGCCACGAAGCCCCAGCCGCCGTCCGGGCGCCAGCCCATGGCCAGCGCCGTCAGCATCAGGATCGTCAACTCGGCACAGGCGACCACGAGATCGGTCACCCCGCGCCCCGCCACCACCGCGGAGGAGGCCATCGGCATGGAGCGGAACCGGTCGATGACGCCCTTGGTGGAGTCGTAGACGACGACGGTCGCGGTGTTGATGAAGCCGAACGCCATGGTCATCACGAACATGCCCGGCATCAGGAAGTCCTTGTAGTCCCCGCCGCCCGGCACCGTCATCGCGCTGCCGAAGACATAGCCGTACAGGAGAACGGACAGGATCGGGAAGCCGAGCTGCCAGGCGATGTTGACGGGTTGGCGCTGGTAGTGGGTCAGGCCGCGGCGGACGACATTGCCGCAGTCGGCGATCAGCCAGTACAGGCGGCCGCGCTTCTGCGGTGCCGTCGTCAGGTCGAGGGCGCTCATGCCGCCACCGCCTCCTTCTCGGCGTTGTCCGTGTGCTCCGCACTCGTACGGTGGCCGGTCAGGCGCAGGAACACGTCGTCGAGACTCGGCCTGCGCAGTCCGATGTCCTCCACCCGGATGCCCTCGTCCTGGAGGGTGCGCGCCACCTCGGTCAGGGCCGGCACCCGGTCGGTGACCGGGGCGTGCACCCGCAGCCCCTCCTCGTCGGCCTCGGGTTCGCCGTCGCAGACCCGGGCGACCACCTTGACCACCTTCGGGATCTCCGGCCGGTCGGCCACCACGACCTCGATACGGTCGCCGCCGACCAGGTTCTTCAGCCCGTCCGGGCTGTCGTCGGCGATGGACCTGCCCTGGTCGATGACGGTGATGTGCGAGGCGAGCTTGTCGGCCTCTTCCAGGTACTGCGTAGTCAGCAGTACGGTCGTGCCGCTCGCCACCAGCGCGCGGACGGATTCCCAGACCTCGCCGCGGCTGCGGGGGTCGAGGCCCGTCGTCGGCTCGTCCAGGAACAGGACGGACGGGGCGAGGATCATCGACGCGGCGAGGTCGAGGCGGCGCCGCATGCCGCCGCTGTACTTGCCGACGCCCCGGTCGGCGGCGTCGGTCAGGTCGAACTGCTCCAGCAACTGGACCGCCCGCGCGCGGGCCCGTCTGCCGCCCAGGTGGAACAGGCGCCCGAACATCTCCAGGTTCTGCCGGCCGGTGAGCACCTCGTCCACGGCCGCGTACTGACCGGTGAGACCGATCCGCGACCGCACCTCGCGCGCCTGCCGGGCGACATCCAGGCCCGCCACCTCGGCCCGTCCTCCGTCCAGCCGGATCAGCGTGGACAGGATGCGCACCGCGGTGGTCTTGCCCGCGCCGTTCGGCCCGAGCAGGCCGTGCACGGTGCCCTCGCGGACTGCCAGATCGAAGCCGTCGAGGGCGCGCTTCTCGCCGTACCGCTTCTCCAGGCCCTCGGCCCGTACCGCGTAACCGTCGCTCATGGGTCCCCCTTCTCGCTCCCTAACTGAGTACAGCGTACCCTATTGCGCGTACACCGTACCCAGTTATTTCCCGCGGACTTAGACTGACCGCATGGCAAGCGGTACGGAGACCAGCGGCAGCGGTGACATCGGCCGCACCCTCGAACTGTTGTGGGACACCGGCAGGCGGCCCAGCCGGGGTCCCAAACCGGGCCTGACGCTGGAGCGGATAGTGGAGGTCGCCGTCGAGGTCGCGGACCGGGACGGACTGGGCGCGGTATCGATGCGCCGGATCGCCACGGAGCTGGGCACCGGCACGATGTCCCTGTACCGCTACGTCCCCGGCAAGGGCGAGCTGATCGACCTGATGCTGGACCGCGTGCAGCGCCCCTCCGAGGACCCCGACGACCTCGGCGACGGCGGCTGGCGCTCGGCGCTTCAGGCCCTCGGTCACGCCACCCTCGCCCTGTACCGCCGGCACACCTGGCTGCTGGAGGTCAACCAGTCCCGCCCGATCCTCGGCCCGAGCGCCCTGGACGGCATGGAGAAGGTCCTGAGAAGGATCAAGCCGATGGGCCTGACCGATCCCGAGCTGGTGTCGGCGATCGTCATGATCGACGGGTATGTCGTCGGCGCCGCACGCACGCAGGTGTACGAGGCGGAGGCCGAGCGCCGGTCCGGGCTGACGGACGCGCAGTTCTGGGGCGCCCAGCAGCCGGCGCTGGAGAAGGCCATGCTCAGTGGGCGCTACCCGGTCCTGGCCTCCCTCTCCGAGGACACCTTCGGCGCCGGCTTCGACCACTTCGAGTTCGGGCTGCAGCGCATCCTGGACGGGCTGGAGGTGCTGGTGGCCGCGCGGAGCGCGGCGCACGGCTCAGCGGCGGCGGAACAGTCGCCGTAGCCCGAGGAACACGGCGGCGCACGCGACGATCACGCCGACCGCCCCGACCTTGAGGGTGTCGCCGCCGGACCCGTCGTCCCCCGCGGAGCCCGCGCCCGAGGCGTCGGAGCCGCCCCCCGCCGAATCGCCGCCGCCCCCGGGCGCGCCCTCGGCCTTCACGGGGCTGCCGGCGCCCTCCATGCCGAGCAGCAGCTTCTCGCCGTCGGTGGTGTAGGTGACGGACTCGCCCTGCCCCAGCGGCACGCTGATCCGCCCCTTGCGCTGGATCTTCCCGCCGTTCCAGTCGTACCAGATGCCCCCGAGGTAGCCGCGCACGGCGAGCCGCTCGCCGTCCGGGGAGAAGGCGGCGTCGGTGGCCCAGAGGTCCACGGGGGCGGCGCGCCGGAAGACGTTGGTGCCGGAGGCGGAGAGCTTCGCCGGACCCTCGTACAGGTGCCCGCCGTCCTCGTTCTTGTCGATGATGTAGACCCGCCCGGTCTTCGGGTGGACGGCCATCGACTCCGCGTCGCGGGCGCCGTCCGCGTACTTCACGACGTACTGCGTCGCCTTGACCGTCTGGTCCTTCAGTTCCTTCGGCTCGGGCAGCTCGTAGATCCACACGTACGGCCAGGTCACGCCTTCGTTGTCCCCGATGTCGCCGACGAAGATCCGGTTGCCCGGCCCGATGGAGATCGCCTCGACGTCCCGGGGCGTACCGACGCCGGAGAGCGCGACGCGGGCGACGGTCTCGCCGGTGAAGCCGTCCACGGCGTAGAGGTACGGCCCGTTGTCCTGGTCGTTGTGCGTCCAGTAGATGCCGGGGTGCAGTCGGGAGGCGGCGAGGCCACTGGACTCCGTGATGCGCGGGTCCTTGATGGTGAACCCGTCGCTTCCGTCGTCGCCGTCCGCGGCGGAGGCGGGCACGGCGAACGCGCCCACGAGAAGGGCCGCGGCGAGGAGGGCGAAGGGTCGGCGCATGCGCCAAGCCTGCCATCCCGCACGGGCGTTCGCGGCGGTGGTCCCGCGCGGAGTCACGCTGGGTGGTCGGGCTCACATCGCGCCGGCCAGGCAGATCGTCCATGATGAGCGGATGCTCAGGTTCATGTTCGTCGGTGACTCCATGACGATCGGGAGCGCAGGCGAACACACGTGGCGCTACCGGCTGTGGCAGCACCTGCGTGACTCCTACGGCCGCCCGTTCACGTTCGTCGGCCCCCGCGAGACGCTGCACGACCAGTCGACGGACGCCCCCACCTCGTACGCCTACGCCGACCCCGACTTCCCCCGCGCCCACCTGGCCGGCTGGGGAGAGGGCTGGCACCACATGGCCCCGCTGATCGGCGAGACGGTACGGACCTGCCGCGCGGACGTGCTCCTGGTCTCCCTCGGCCTGATCGACCTCGGCTTCTACACGAACGCGGAGCAGACGGCCGACAACGTCCGGGCCTTCGTGGCGGCGGCCCGCTCGGCCAACCCGCGTGTTCGCATGGCCGTGATGCCGGTCGTCCCGAACATCCGGGTGGAGGCCGACGAGACCTTCGCCGAGCAGGTCACCCGGTTCAACGACCTCCTCGCGAAGACGATCGCCGGCCTCGACGACCCGCGCTCCTCACTGCTGCTCGTCCCGCCGCCCGCGTCGTACGACTTCCACGCGGACACCTACGACGGCACGCACCCCAACGAGAACGGCGAGCACAGGATCGCGGAGGCGTTCGCGGAGGCGATGGACGAGGGGTGGGGGCTGGGCGGGCCCTACTCGGCCGCTTCCTCGTAGGCCTCCCGGATCGCCCGGAGCATGCGGTCGGCGCAGGGGCGCACGCCTTCGTCCCAGCGCTCGTCGCGCTCGTGCCCGAGGTACACGGCGCGGGCGTGGGCCAACGGCCCCCCGTGCTCGGCCGGCAGCCGCCCGAGGGCCCACTCGGCCGCCGCGTCCTTCGACCGGATGTCGCCGGTCACGAGCGTGCTCCAGATCCGGGCGAGGGTGAGCAGCACGTTGCGGGTGTCCGACTCCACCTCGGCCATGAGCCCCGGCAACCCGGCGACCATCGCGCGCCGCAGGTCCTCGTGCGGGACGGGGTCGAGCAGGGTCGCGGGCGGCGGGCCGAACAGCGGGGCGTCGGCGCGCAGCACCATCGTGAGGAGCGGGGCGAGGTCGGGGTCGTCCTCGGGCTCGGGGACATGGCCGCGCTCGTAGGCGTCGCGGAGCCACTCGCCGTAGAGGTAGTCGCGGCGGGGCGGGTAGCGCCAGGGCCGGACGTCGTCCCGTACGACGACGATCAGCTCGACCGGGCGGTGCCCTTCGCCGCCGGACAGCTTCAGCAACTCTTCCGTGAGCGTGGCGCGTTGCGCGTGCGTCGTGGGGTGCCGTACGACGACGAGCAGATCGAGGTCGCTGTGCGGGCGCAGGCCGCCGAGGGTGGCGGAGCCGTGCGCGTAGACGCCGAGCACGTTGCCGTCGCCGAGGTGGTTCAGGACGAGGGTGACGAGGTGGTCGGTGCGGTCCCGGTCCCGCTCTGGCATATGCGCGTCCTCCCGTGTCTCGGTCGCCGTGCGTATCGTTGTACCGCGTGGCTGTACTCGTCGTTGGGTCAGCCGGGGAGGAGCGCCACGATGACCGTCGTAGACGACAGGATCGCCATGGCCGACATCAGTACGGAGCGCTTGGACGAGTGGTTCGAGCGGCTTGAACGGATGCCTGTCCCCGAAGGATTCAGGGCTGAGATCGTCGGGGGCACCGTCTACACGACACCGCAGCGCGGCACCCATTGGGAAATCATCTTCGAGATCGCGTCGGACATCAGGTTCCGTTTCGGAAGGCGCGCAAAGGTGCTCTCCGATGTCCGCATCGACTTCCCGGGCCACGAGAACGGTTTCTGCCCGGACGTCGTCAAGATGCGCGACGGTGCGAAGGAGGACGACACGGGCCGCTGGCGCCACGAGGACGTCGAGTTCGTAGCCGAGGTCATCTCCCAGGGCACCGCCGCCAACGACTACGGCCCCAAGAAGCTCGCCTACGCAGCAGCCGAGGTCCCCCTCTATCTCATCGCCGACCCGTACCAGGGCCGTTGCCACATCTTCACGCACCCCAAGGACGGCGACTACACCACCGAGACCAGGGTCGTCTTCGGGGAGGACCTGGACCTCACCGACACCGTCCTCGGCCTCACCCTCAGGACCGACACCTTCCCCCGCGACTGACCGACCGAACCCGCTTGCCTGGAGCGCACTCCAAGTCGTTGGCTTGGGGACCATGAAGTACACGCAGCTCGGACGCACAGGACTCAAGGTCAGCCGGCTCGTCCTCGGGACCATGAACTTCGGCCCGCAGACCGACGAGGCCGACAGCCACGCCATCATGGACGCGGCGCTGGACGCCGGCATCAACTTCTTCGACACCGCCAACGTGTACGGCTGGGGCGAGAACAAGGGCCGCACCGAGGAGATCATCGGCAACTGGTTCGCCAAGGGCGGCGACCGGCGCGACCGGACCGTCATCGCCACCAAGGTCTACGGCAACATGGGCGCCGACGGCGAGGCGTGGCCCAACCACGACAAGCTGTCCGCCGTGAACATCCGGCGGGCCGTCGACGCCAGCCTCAAGCGGCTCCGGACGGACCGCATCGACCTGTACCAGTTCCACCACATCGACCGCGCCACCGGATTCGACGAGATCTGGCAGGCCATCGACACCCTGGTCCAGCAGGGCAAGATCCTCTACGCCGGGTCCTCGAACTTCCCCGGGTACAAGATCGCCCAGGCCAACGAGACCGCCGCCCGGCGCGGCGGCACCATCGGCCTGGTCAGCGAGCAGTGCCTGTACAACCTGGCCGAGCGCCGCGCCGAGATGGAGGTCATCCCGGCCGCGCAGGACTACGGCCTCGGCGTCATCCCGTGGTCGCCGCTGCACGGCGGACTGCTCGGCGGGGTCCTGAAGAAGGAGGTCCAGGGCGGACGGCGCGCTTCCGGGCGGGCGGCCGACGTCCTGGCCGACCCCGCGGGCCGCGCACAGGTCCAGGCCTACGAGGACCTGCTCGACAAGCACGGCATCGAGCCCGGCGAGGCCGCGCTGGCCTGGCTGCTGACCCGGCCCGGCGTGACCGGCCCGATCGTCGGTCCGCGCACCGCGGAGCAGCTCGCGTCGGCACTGCGGGCCGTGGAGCTGGAGCTGTCGGACGACCTGCTGGCCGGGCTGGACGAGATCTTCCCGGGGCCGGGGCCGTCGCCGGAGGCGTTCGCCTGGTAGCGGGATGAGCGGGGCGGCGGCCGCCCCCCCGGCCTGCCCAGGGCCGCTTAACCGAGGGCCGCCGCCACCGCCACCACGACGAGCATCAGCACGAGTACACCGGCCATGATCCGGTTACGGGTCTTCGGGTCCACGCCCCCGAGCCTAACCGGACGCGCTCAGCGGGCTGCGGGCGACCGTCTCGTAACGGGGCTGCTCGCCCGGCACCCCGGACCTCGGCAGGTCGCTGCGCACCAGTGCCAGGTCGGTCACGGTCCAGGCGGGGCTCGTGAAGCCGTCCAGTGCCTCGACGTACGGCCGCACGTCGAACGCCTCGCGGCTGCGGGCCACGGTCAGGTGGGGCTTGTAGCGCCGGTGCTCCCCCATCGGGACGCCCGCCTTGCGCGCCGCCGACTCCGCCCGGTCGGCCAGCAGCCGCAGGGTGGCGAGACCGCCCTCCGCACCCGCCCACAGAGCCCGCCCGTGCCCGAACTGGCCGCCCCCGCGCAGCGCCAGCTCGAAGGGCGCGGTGCGGTGGGCAGCCCGCTCCAGGCGAGCCGACAGGTCGGGTACGAGGTCGTCGTCGACCTCCCCGTAGAAGGCCAGCGTGAGGTGCCACCCCGGACGGCCGGTCCAGCGCAGCCCGTCCGCGCCGGGCAGCCTCCGCAACGCGGCCACCTCGGCGGCGAGGGCGGCGGTGACATCCTCGGGGGGCAGCACGGCGGCGAAGAGTCTCATGGGGTCACAGTCTGCCCGGGGACCGGCGACTTCCCCCGCGACTGACCGGGGACCGGCTACGCCGCCGGTGCCAGCTCCTCCCGGCGCTCTCGCGGCACGAACCGCACCTGTGGGTGCCCCCGGTGCCAGCCGAGCGACAGGCGCAGGTTGCCGACGCGGGCCAGGACCAGGCCGATCACGACAGCCGCCGTAGCCGCGACGGCGCCGCCCGCGGCGAAGCCCGCCCGGGCGCCGTACGTGTCCGTGACCCAGCCGACGATCGGGGCGCCGACCGGGGAGCCGCCGAGGAAGACCATCATGTACAGGGCCATGACGCGGCCCCGCATGGCCGGGTCGGTGGACATCTGGATGCTGGTGTTGGCGGTGACGTTGACCGTCATGCTGAAGACGCCTATCGGGACCATCAGCAGCGCGAACAGCCACAGCTCGGGTGCCGCCGACGCCACCATCTCCAGGGCGCCGAAGGCCAGCGCCGCCGCGATCAGCACGCGCAGCCGGGCCGTGCCGCGCCGGGCGGCGAGCAGGGCGCCGGTCACCGAGCCGACGGCCATGAGGGTGTTGAAGAGGCTGTAGGCGCCCGCGCCCGCGTCGAAGACGTCGTCGGCGAAGGCGGACAGGAAGACCGGGAAGTTGAAGCCGAAGGTGCCGATGAAGCCGACCAGCACGATGGTCCAGATCAGCTCGGGACGGCCGGCGACGTAGTGCAGGCCCTCGCGCAGCTGTCCCTTGCCGCGCGGGGCGCGCTGGACGGCGTGCAGTTCGCGGGCGCGCATCAGCAGCAGGCAGCTCAGCGGCGCGACGAAGGACAGGCCGTTGGCGAGGAACGCCCAGCCGGTGCCCACGCCCGTGATCATCAGCCCGGCGACGGCGGGGCCGACCAGCCGGGCGGACTGGAAGTTGGCCGAGTTGAGGCTGACGGCGTTCTGGAGCTGGTCGCGGCCGACCAGTTCGGCGACGAAGGACTGGCGGGCCGGGTTGTCGACGACGGTCGCCAGACCCATCGCGAAGGCGGCGACGTAGACGTGCCAGACCTGGACGTGGCCGGTGAGGGTGAGGACGGCGAGGAAGAGCGCGGTGACGGCCATCGACGACTGGGTGACCAGCAGCGTGGGCCGCTTGCGCAGGCGGTCGACGAGGACGCCGCCGTAGAGGCCGAAGAGCAGCATCGGCAGGAACTGGAGAGCCGTGGTGATGCCTACGGCCGCCGAGGAGCCGGTGAGGCTGAGCACCAGCCAGTCCTGGGCGATGCGCTGCATCCAGGTGCCGATGTTGGAGACGACCTGCCCCAGGAAGAACAGGCGGTAGTTCCGGACCCGGAGGGAGGCGAACATCGAGGTCTTGGTCTGGCGAGGGGCGTCGGGGGTGGGCGGGTCGTCGTGGCCGTCAGGTGCGGGGGCGGAAGCTGCTCCGGATCCCGTACTCAAAAGGGTTCGCCTCCTCGCGATTGCTGCTTACCGGTGTGCGAGCTTCTCCAGCACGGGGGCGGCGGCGCGCAGTTTCGCCCACTCGTCCTCGTCGAGTCCCTCGACCAGCGTGGCCAGGAACGCGTTCCGCTTGCGGCGGCTCTCCTCGAGCATGACCACCGCCTGCTCGGTCTGCGTCACGACCTTCTGGCGCCGGTCCTCGGGGTGCGGCTCCAGACGGACCAGTCCCTTGGCCTCCAGGAGCGCCACGATGCGGGTCATCGAGGGTGGCTGGACGTGTTCCTTGCGGGCGAGCTCGCCCGGGGTCGCGCTGCCACAGTTGGACAGGGTGCCCAGCACCGACATCTCGGTGGGGCTGAGCGACTCGTCGACCCGCTGGTGCTTGAGGCGACGGGACAACCGCATCACGGCGGAGCGCAGGGAGTTCACGGCGGCGGCGTCGTCGCCATGCTTGAGGTCCGGCATGTTCCTTAGCGTAACTCATTAGGCTAGCGAAATACCACTGCTCACCCGCCCGCGTGCCCGTGACGCCCGCCACGGAAACCCGGACTTCACCCGTACGAGTGAGCTGTTTCCGTAAATCGGAGCATCACCCGGTCGGTGGGGGTGACCCTCGTGCACATGGGGACCAGCGTGCTCAGCCTGCGGATGGACGGGGAGCTGCTCGATCGGCTCCGGCACCATGCGGCGAAAAGGGGAATGAGCGTCCAGGACTATGTCGTCCGGACGCTCATTCGGGATGACTTCGACGAGCGGTTCCAGTCCGCCGTGGAGGAGACGGAACGGTTCTACGGGGTCACCTGAGCCCCACCGGTCAGGCGCTGATCAGGCGCCGATCACGCCGGTCAGGTGAGCCCCAGGGCAGGCATCAGGTAGTAGAAGGCGAACACCGCCGACACCACGTACATCGTGACCGGGACCTCCCGGCCCCGCCCGACCGCCAGGCGCAGCACCGAGAAGGTGATGAAGCCCATGCCGATGCCGTTGGTGATCGAGTAGGTGAACGGCATCATCAGCATCGTCACGAAGGCCGGGATGGCGATCGTGAAGTCGGACCAGTCGATCTCCCGGATCGAGCCGGCCAGGATCAGGAAGCCGACCGCGACCAGCGCCGGAGTGGCCGCCTGGGACGGGACCATCGTGGCGACCGGCGTGAGGAACAGCGCCGCGGCGAAGAGCGCGCCGGTGATGACGTTGGCGAAGCCGGTGCGCGCGCCCTCGCCGACACCGGCCGTGGACTCCACGAAGCAGGTCGTGGCCGAGGCGGAGCTGGCACCGCCCGCGGCGACCGCGACGCCGTCGACGAAGAGGACCTTGTTGATGCCCGGCATCTGGCCCTGGGCGTCGGTCAGCTTCGCCTCGTCGCTGACGGCCATGATCGTGCCCATCGCGTCGAAGAAGCACGACAGCAGCACGGTGAAGACGAACAGCACGCCGGTCAGCACGCCGACCTTCTCGAAACCGCCGAACAGGCTGACCTCGCCGACCAGGCCGAAGTCGGGGGTGGCGACGGGGTTGCCGGGCCACTCGGGGGTGGTCAGGCCCCAGGAGGGGATGTCGGCGACCGCGTTGATGATCATCGCGAGGACGGTCATCACGACGATCGAGATCAGGATCGCGCCAGGGGTCCTGCGCACGATCAGCGCCAGGGTGAGCAGCACACCGAGGGCGAAGACCAGCACCGGCCAGCCGAGCAGGTGCCCGCCGGTGCCCAGCTGGAGCGGAACGGTGGTCTGGGCGGCGTCCGGCATCCGGCTGACGAACCCCGAGTCGACCAGGCCGATCAGCATGATGAACAGGCCGATACCGATGGCGATGGCCTTGCGCAGGCCGTAGGGCACGGCGTTCATCACACGCTCACGCAGGCCGGTGGCGACCAGCAGCATGACGATGAAACCGGCCAGCACCACCATGCCCATGGCGTCCGGCCAGGACATCCGCGGGGCGAGCTGGAGGGCGACGACGGAGTTCACACCGAGGCCGGCGGCGAGCGCGATCGGGACATTGCCGATGACGCCCATCAGGAGCGTGGTGAACGCCGCCGTCAGGGCGGTCGCGGTGACCAGCTGACCGTTGTCGAGCTGGTTGCCGTACATGTCCTTCGCGCTGCCCAGGATGATCGGGTTCAGCACGATGATGTAGGCCATCGCGAAGAAGGTGGCGAAGCCGCCGCGGATCTCCCGGGGCAGCGTGCTGCCGCGCTCGGAGATCCTGAAGTAGCGGTCGAGGCCGTTCTGCGGGGGCCGCCTGTCTTCGGGCGGCTCGGGGGACGGGGGGACCTTGGCGGAGGCCGAGGTGGGCATGCGAGGACCTCATCACCAACAGGTTCCCCCACGGCCTTATTGGTGTTTCCTACGAATGAAAGCGGTCAGAGACAAACGGGTTCAGTATGAACGTATGAGCCACCCGAGCGCTATCTCCGCGCGTAGACCTGTGTGGTGCGTGTGGTGCGGTCCGGTGAACGCGCGGTCGGCCTCCTCGTAAGCTGTACGCATGAAGAAGTGGACACCCACGCACGAGGCGCCGGAGCCCCTGGAGGGCCCCGTGGTTCCGACCATCATCGGCGGCACCGTCCTCTGGTTCGTCCTCTTCCTCGTGCAGCTGCCCTTCTACGGCTGGTTCGACGACCACGGGCACACCTGGTGGGTGTGGACCTGCCTGGCCGGCGCCGGGCTCGGACTGATCGGCATCTGGTACGTGCGGGGGCGCGACGCCGCGCTCAAGCGAACCGCGACGGACGAGACCGCCTGAAACCCGTGCCCCAGCCACCCGAGCCACCCGCGTTGCCGGATCCGGCTGCCGAGCTGCAACTGCTCCGACCCGATCACGCGCCCGCGCTCCTCGCCTTCGAGCGGGAGAACCGCGCCTGGTTCGCCGCCTCCGTGCCCGACCGGGGCGATGACTACTTCACCCGGTTCGACGAGCGCCTCCGCGCGCTGCTGGCCGAGCAGGAGGCCGGGATCTGCTTCTTCCACGTGCTGGTCGGCCCCGGTGGCGAGGTGCTCGGGCGGGTCAACCTCGTGGACGCGGAGGGCGGTGTCGCCGAGCTCGGGTACCGGATCGCGGAACGGGCCGCCGGCCGCGGTCTGGCCACCCGGGCCGTACGGGAGGTCTGCGCACTCGCCGCCCGCGCGTACGGGCTGACCGCGCTGCGGGCCTCGGCCACCCTCGACAACGCGGCCTCACGGGCCGTGCTGGCCCGCACCGGGTTCGTCGTCACCGGCGAGACACGGCTCGACGGGCGCCCGGGTCTGACCTACCTGCTCACCCTGTAGTACCAGGGCATCACGGGCCGGATCACCCGCTCCTACCCGGGTCGGAACTTCCCCGTATTCGGCGGGTGAAGCCGTAAATCCGCCCTTACCGTCGAACGCATGACGCATCTCGACGCGGACGACCGACTCGATCCCGCGGACCCCTTCCACGCCGCCTCCCCGGCGACCGGCCTGACCGCGGCCGGGGTCGCCGAACGGGTCGCGCGCGGTCAGGTCAACGACGTACCGGTGCGCAGCAGCCGCTCACTGGCCGACATCGTCCGCGCCAACGTCTTCACCCGGTTCAACGCGATCATCGGCGTGCTCTGGGTGATCATGCTGTTCGTCGCGCCGATCCAGGACAGCCTGTTCGGCTTCGTGATCCTCGCCAACACCGGCATCGGCATCATCCAGGAGTGGCGGGCGAAGAAGACCCTCGACTCCCTCGCCCTGATCGGCGAGGTCCGCCCGACCGTACGCCGGGACGGGACGGCCGCCGAGGTCAGCACCTCGGAGATCGTGCTGGACGACGTCATCGAGATCGGGCCCGGGGACAAGGTCGTCGTCGACGGGGTGTGCGTCGAGGCGGACGGGCTGGAGATCGACGAGTCCCTGCTGACCGGCGAGGCCGACCCGGTCGTCAAGCAGCCGGGGGACCAGGTCATGTCCGGCAGCTTCGTGGTCGCGGGCGGCGGCGCGTTCCGGGCGACCAAGGTGGGGCGCGAGGCGTACGCCGCACAGCTCGCCGAGGAGGCCTCCCGCTTCACCCTGGTCCAGTCCGAGCTGCGCTCCGGCATCTCCACGATCCTGAAGTACGTCACCTGGATGATGATCCCCACCGCGATCGGCCTGATCCTCAGCCAGCTGGTCGCCAAGGACAACGAGCTGGACGACTCCATCGCGCGGACGGTCGGCGGCATCGTGCCCATGGTCCCGGAGGGCCTGGTCTTGCTCACCTCCGTCGCCTTCGCGATCGGCGTCATCCGGCTCGGCCGCAAGCAGTGCCTCGTCCAGGAACTGCCCGCCATCGAGGGCCTGGCCCGCGTCGACACCGTCTGCCTGGACAAGACCGGCACCCTCACCGAGGGCGGCATGGACGTCACCGAACTGCGTCCGCTCGACGGCGCCGACGAGAGTCACGTCCGCACGGTGCTCGGCGCCCTCGGCGAGTCCGACCCGCGCCCGAACGCCTCCCTGCAGGCGATCATCGACGCCTACCCGGCCGCCGAAGCCGCCGGGGACTGGCGTTGCGCCGAGTCCCTGCCCTTCTCCTCCGCCCGGAAGTACAGCGGCGCCACCCTCGTCGAGGGCGACGGCGCCTCCGGCACGTGGCTGCTGGGCGCGCCCGACGTGCTGCTGGCCGAGGACGACCCCGCGCTCGCCGAGACCACGCGGCTCAACGAGCGGGGGCTGCGCGTACTGCTGCTCGCCCGCGCAGGCCGCGACCTGGACGACCCCGGCGTGGCCGAGGGCGTCACGCCCACCGCCCTGGTCGTCCTGGAGCAGCGGCTGCGCCCGGACGCCGCCGACACCCTGCGCTACTTCGCCGACCAGGACGTCCGCGCCAAGGTCATCTCCGGTGACAACGCGGTGTCGGTCGGCGCGGTGGCCGCCAAGCTCGGGCTGTCCGGCGCGACCGTCGACGCGCGCCGGCTGCCCGCCGAGCGGGAGGAGATGGCCGAGGCGCTCGACGGGGGGACGGTGTTCGGGCGGGTCACCCCGCAGCAGAAGCGGGACATGGTGGGCGCCCTCCAGTCCCGCGGCCACACGGTCGCGATGACCGGCGACGGCGTGAACGACGTCCTGGCGCTCAAGGACGCCGACATCGGTGTGGCGATGGGCTCCGGATCGGAGGCCACCCGGGCGGTCGCGCAGATCGTGCTGCTCAACAACAGCTTCGCCACGCTGCCCTCGGTGGTGGCCGAGGGCCGCCGGGTCATCGGCAACATCACCCGGGTCGCGACCCTGTTCCTGGTGAAGACCGTGTACTCGGTGCTGCTGGCGATCCTGGTCGTCTGCTCACAGGTCGAGTACCCGTTCCTGCCCCGCCACCTCACCCTCCTCTCCACGCTCACCATCGGCGTCCCCGCCTTCTTCCTGGCCCTCGCCCCGAACAAGGAACGGGCCCAGCCCCACTTCGTACGGCGCGTGATGCGGTACGCGATCCCGGGCGGGGTGCTGGCCGGGGCGGCGACCTTCACGACGTACCTCATCGCCCGGCAGCACTACTCCGGGCCGGGCGCGCTGGACGCGGAGACCAGCGCGGCGACGCTGACGCTGTTCCTGATCTCGATGTGGGTGCTGGCGATCATCGCGCGGCCCTATACGTGGTGGCGGGTGGCGCTGGTGGCGACGATGGGCCTGGGCTTCGTGGTGGTACTGGCGGTGCCGTGGCTGCAGGACTTCTTCGCGCTGAAGCTGGTGGGGGTGACGATGCCGTGGACTGCCGTCGGCATCGCGGTGGTCGGTGCGGGTCTGTTGGAGCTGACGTGGAGGTGGGTGGACCGGCGCCTTCCGGTATAGCGGTCCGTGGTTCGCTGCGGCGCCGTTGTGGCTGGTCGCGCAGTTCCCCGCGCCCCTTCGGGGCGCTCCTCAGCCCTCAGTCGAACCAGCGGTCCCGCGCCAGTTCCTCCGTGCGTGACTCGTCCTCCAGCAGCGCCGCGACCTCGAAGCGGCGGGGCCACTGACCGGCCGCCCAGGCCAGCCCCGCCGCCACCCCCTCCAGCGTCGCCGCGTGCAACGCCCCGTCGGCCGTCAGCCGCCAGTCGATCTCCACAGCGTCGACCACCAGCTCCTCGTGCTCCACGTACGACGCCGGGGTGCGCGCCCCGAGCAGCGTCCGCACCGGCTCCGGTACGTCGTGCTCGGTGCCCTCGGAGTCCACCTCGCCGGTGACGGACTCGCTGAGCCGCCGCACCTGGAACAGCTCCGCCAGCTCGGCGGCCCGGGCCGGGCGTACCGGCAGCAGCGGGACGCCGGACGTGAAGGGCAGCAGGTCGGGTGAGTCGACGACCACCGCGTCGGCGGCGTCCACCACCTCCACCCGGCCGTCGACCACGGCCCGCACCTCGTCCGGCAGGGTGACCTGCTCCGGGTCCAGCTCGGCCAGCGCGCCGTACAGGGCGTGCAGTTGGGCGGCCGTGACCGGGCGGTCGGGGTCGGCGAGGCGGTCCAGCAACTCCGCCGCACCGCCGGGTTCTTCGAGCAGGGCGGCCACCGACGTCCGTACGCCCAGCGCCCGCAGCACCTGCTCGTCCTCGAAACCGGTGGCGTCGGCCTCGTCGTACAGGCCCCGCAGCAGCGGGTCGCCGCCCGCCGCACGCAGACCCGCCGGGCGCCGCCCGCCGAGTACCGGGTGTCCGCGCAGCCACCACGCGGTGTACGGCCGTACGACCTCGTGGGTGCCGTCGGGCAGGAGGACGCGTACGGACTGGACGAGCGCGTCGCGCAGCGGGGGCCGCGACAGCAGGGCGAGGGCCTCGGGCCACCGGTCGTCGTCCACGAGGTCCAGGTCGCGCACGGCGACGATCTCGGGGGCGACCGGCGGGACGGGGCTGTCCGGGAAGCGGTCGAGGACGTCCTCGCTCCACACGTCCACGGCGTCCAGCAGGCCCGCGTCGTCCGGTTCGGCGAAGTCGCCCTCGCGGGGCTCCAGTTCGTCCGGGTCGAGGACGACGTCGGTGGCGCGGACGAGGGCGAAGGTGACGAGCACCCCGCAGGCGGCCAGGGGCTCCGGCCCCCACTTCTCGGCCAGCTCCGCGTCCACGGAGGCGAGTTCGTCCTCGCGCATGACCTGGGCGAACGGGCCGCCGGGGAAGACGAGTTCGCCCGCCGGGGAGAGTTCTCCGTCCTCGTCGGGCAGGGCCAGCGCGCCCAGCCAGGGCTCCTCCCCGGCGTCGAGTCCGGCGTCGCGGACCAGGCCGAGGACCGTGTCGGCCAGTTCGTCGGCGTCGAGCGTGTCATCCTCCCAGTTCGTGCCGCCGTCGTCCTCCAGGGAGGCGGCGACGGCGGCCCGGACCTGCGGGGTGGTGAGCACGGCGCGCGGGGTGGCCGGGAGGGCGCCGAGCTTCTCCAGGAGGCCGTGGGCGGCGTCCGGGTGGGCGACCTTCAGACCGAGGCGGGTGAGGACCTCCGGGTCGAGGGAGGCGGCCGCCCCGGAGGGCAGGAGCACCTGCCGGGGGCCGATGGTGGTGCGTCCGTCGGCGAGGGGCACGGGCAGCCCGGTCAGCCGGTCGGGGTCGACCCCGGCGAGGCTGTCGTAGAGCCGCCGCCACCAGTCGGGGGCCTTCTCCAGCCCGGCCAGCCGGTCGATCGCGTCGGTCAGCGGTACCCGGGCCACGCCCAGCGTGCGCAGTTCCGCCCGGCGTTCGAGTCCGGCGGGCAGGAGGGTCGGCAGCACCTCGGCGAGGACCCGCACGGTGTCGGTGCCCGCGCCCTCCACCACTTCGGCGTCGCGGGGCCGCAGGGACTCGGGCAGGTCGGGGTCGTCCTCGCGCGGTCCGGCGGCGGGCGGCAGGAAGGAGGTGCGCGGCAGCCGTTCGAGGATCGCCGCCCGCAGCGCGCCGTCCAGCTCGCCCTTGCCCAGCGGGCCGGGCACCAGGTCGATGAGGCCGGTCACCACCGGCCGCCAGTCGGCGAGGAGCCCTGCGTAGGCGTCCGCGGCCCGTTCCGTCAGGAAGTCGGTCAGCGGGCCGGGCGCGGCGTGCCGGCGGGTGGAGTCCAGCGGGAAGGAGGCGATGAGCAGCGCGGGCACGCCGAGGGGCTCGTCACTGGGCGTCGGCGCGTGGACGAAGGGGCTGGTGCGGGGGCGTTCGGGGCCGCCGTCCGCGTCCACGGGCACCGCCCATGTCACGGACCAGTGGGGGCGCAGCCGCTCCTCCACCGGCCGGTCGGCGAGGAGGTCGGGGGTGAGGGGGCCGTGCGCGGCGACGGTGCGCCAACGGGTGACGCCCTCCCGGGAGTCGTCCACCACGGTCAGGACGCCCTCGGTGCGGCGGCCCAGCGTGCGCACCTCGTCCGCCACCTCCACCACGACCTCCTCCAGACCCGGCAGGGCGAGGAGCAGGGCGTCGTCGACGGCGTGCAGGAGCCGTTCGGCGAGGTCGGCGGCGGCCGTGTCGCGCAGCGGGAGGATGACGGCCGTGTCGTAGGGGTCGGGCGCGGTGCCCTCGGCGGGGAACGGCAGCCGCAGCAGCGGGACGTGCCCGTCGCGCCGCCGGATCTCGTCCCCCAGGCCGGGACTGTGCAGCGCGGTGTCGGCGGCCAGGCCCCGGGCCTCGACCAGGGACCAGCGCACACCGCCGTGCCGGCCGACGACGGCGGGCTCGTCGGTGACGGCCAGGACGGCGGCGAAGCCGACTCCGAACCGGCCTACCGCGCTGTCCCCGGCGTCCCGCTTGGCGGAGGCCCGCAGGGTGGACAGCGACTCGACGCCGGCCGCGTCCAGCGGGGCGCCGGTGTTGGCGGCGACCAGGACACCGTCCCTCAGGGTGAGACGGAGCCGGCCGGGCACACCGGCCCGTGCGGCGGCGTCGGCGGCGTTCTGCGCGAGCTCGACGACCAGCCGGTCGCGGTAGCCGCCGAGGACGAGGTCCTCCTCCGCGTTGGCGTCCTCACGGAACCGGGCCGGGCTCGTGGCCCAGGCGTCCAGCACACCGCGCCGCAGACGCGCCGTACCGAACGGATCCGCGCCCTCGGCGGCAGGCCGCACGAACATGCTCACGGTGACTCTCCTCATCGACGGACCATGAAGGTACCGCCCCGGCACTCACCCGTTGGAACGCCGACCGGCACAATCAGCCCGTCCGGCGCTTGAGGACGAGGCCGTCAAGGCCGAAGCGGGGTCCGGGGGCGCAGCCCCCGGAGCCCCGGCCACAAGCCCGCGCACGCTACGAGTGCCCCAGCTCCGCCGACGCCTCGTCCTCGGCCACCGACACCGACCCGGAGTCCGCCGCCGGCCGCAGCGGGAACGGATCGACCCGCGTCTCGTCGATCACCGGCGGAGCCACCCGCGGCGGCTTCGGCATGACCGCGGCCTCGGAGTGCCCGCCGCACCCGTAGGCCAGCGACACCACCCGTCCGTCCGCCGGAGAGAACTCGTTGGCGCACACCCCGAAGGCCTGCCCCAGCGAGCCGCCGATACGGGCCAGGAAGCCGCAGCTCACGCAGGACGCGGGGGCCGCCTGGGCCATCGCGGTCTTGGGGCCGAAGTCGTCCTCCCAGCGGTCCGCGGCGACATGCAGGCCGTACCGGGAGAGGACCCTGGTGCGGCGCAGGCCCAGTTCCTCGGCGACGGCCGAGATCGTGCCGCGCGCCGGGACGGCCGACAGCTCGGCGGGCGGTCCCGCCGTGACCTCGGCGTCCTCCGCCTCCACCAGTTCGGCCATCTCGTGGGAGACGGCGGAGTTCGGCGGCGGCTCGTCCTCGCCGGTCCAGCCGGGCTCCAGCCGGAGGTCCTCCGCGTCGGTGGGCAGCAGGTCGCCGGGGCCCATGTCGCCGGGACGCAGCCGTTCGCTCCACGGCACCCACTCGGGCGCGAGCAGCGCGTCCGGGCCGGGCAGCAGTACCGCCTCGTCCACCGTGACGATCTTGGCGCGGGAGGCGCGGGCCACGGTCACGGCCCAGCGCCAGCCGCGGTACCCCAGCTCCTTGCAGGCGAAGTGGTGCGTGACGACCCGGTCGCCCTCCGACACCATGCCCTCGTGCTCGCCGACGACGCCTGGTGCGGCGGCCTCCTCGGCTGCGGCGCGGGCGAGGTCGACGGCCTCGGCGCACAGACGGTCAGGGGTGCGGCTTCGCGTTGTCGCTGCGCTCACAGGTATCGCTTCTCTCCATACGCCGTCTCACGAGTGCGCCGCTGCCTGCGAGGGGCGGACGGAGCGGACCTGTGGACCGCGTCGACGTCCGCGCCCGATCGCGCTCGGGCACACCTACGTCATCCATTCTGCGGGATGGCCGTAAGGCGCGCGGCCGAGAACGTTCGCCACGGCGCGCTAGGCACGCTACCTGCTCATGTGCGCTGGGCCTACACCGACGGGAGTTTCGGCGGGGTAAGGTCCCGCGTTCCCCGGTGCTGTCGGGGTCGGTGTCACCCGACTCGATCACCGCCATCCGTGCCGTATCGACGCTATAGCCCCCGCTCTCGGGGCACTATGACGGGGTGGCAGCCGCACGGACGGAGTTCAAGGGCGGGAGCCGGAGGCGCGGCCCCGGCTCCCGGTTCCGTGCGGTCGGCCGTGCCCTGCGCCTGCCGGTGACCGGGACCGCGCGCGGCATCCGCAAGGCGACGCACGCGCACGGCGCGGGCGAGTCCGGCCTCGGCAAGCTGATCGAGCTGCACGGGGTGAACGGCGCCGGCGACGTCATGATCACGGTCGCCCTCGCCTCCACCGTCTTCTTCTCCGTCCCCACCGACGAGGCGCGCGGCCGGGTCGCGCTCTACCTGGCCATCACCATGGCGCCCTTCACGCTCCTCGCGCCGGTGATCGGCCCGCTCCTGGACCGGCTGCCGCACGGCCGCCGCGCGGCGATGGCGGCCGCGATGGGCGCCCGGGCGCTGCTCGCGCTGGTGCTGTCCGGGGCGGTGATCAGCGGCAGCATCGAGATGTATCCGGCCGCGCTCGGCGTGCTGGTCGCCTCGAAGGCGTACGGCGTGGTCAGAAGCGCGGTGGTGCCCAGGCTGCTGCCGCCACGCTTCTCCCTGGTGAAGGCGAATTCGCGGGTCACGCTGTGCGGGCTGCTCGCCACCGGCGTCGCCGCGCCGATCGCGGCGGGGCTCCAGCAGGTCGGGCCGCGCTGGCCGCTGTACGGCGCCTTCGTGATCTTCGTGGCGGGCACCGTCCTGTCGTTCACGCTGCCGCCGAAGGTGGACTCGGCGCGCGGCGAGGACCGGGCGCTGCTCGCGGCCGACGAGCGGCATCTGCACGGCCCGCACCGCAAGCCGGTCAAGCGGCCCGGGCTGCGCACGGTGGGCCCGGCGGTGACGCACGCGCTGGCCGCCAACGCCGGCATCCGCTGCCTGTCCGGCTTCCTGATCTTCTTCCTGGCCTTCCTGCTGCGCGTGCATCCGCTGTCCGGGCAGAGCGCGGCCGTGTCGCTGGGGATCGTGGGCGTCGCCGCCGGTACGGGCAACGCGCTGGGCACGGCGGTCGGGGCGTGGCTGCGCTCGCGCGCGCCGGAGATCATCATCGTGACGGTCGTCGCGATCGTGCTGGGTACGGCGGTGACGGCCGCGGTGTTCTTCAGCACCGTGCTGGTGGCGTGTCTGGCCGCGGTCGCCGGGTTCGCGCAGGCGCTGGCCAAGCTGTCCCTGGACGCGCTGATCCAGCGGGACGTGCCCGAGCAGGTCCGCACGTCGGCGTTCGCGCGCTCCGAGACGCTGCTCCAGGTCTCCTGGGTGTTCGGCGGCGCGGTGGGCATCGTGCTGCCGCTGAACGGCACGCTGGGCCTGTCGGTGGCCGCCGTGATCATCGCCGCCGGGTGGCTGACGACCGTACGGGGTCTGATCGACTCGGCCCGGCACGGGGGTCCGGCGCGACCGAGGGTGGCGTGACCACGCCACGCCGTACCCAGGTGGGGAACGGGCCACAGGCGCCGTATAGCCTTCGCCCATGACCACGTTGCAATCCTCCGTGCGACGCCGCCGCGCCGTCGCCGCCGCAGGCGCCGTATCCGCTGGACTGCTCCTGCTGTCCGCCTGTGACAAGCCGACGCCCATGGCGACGGTCACGGTCGGCAGTGACTCGGTCAGCTCCGACGCCACCTGTGGCGGTGAGGGCAAGGTCCTGGAGACCGCCGAGATCCAGAAGTGCCTCCAGAAGGACGACGTCGAGTCCATCACGGTCAACCCCGACGACACGGTGCGCTTCGGCGTGGACCCCGAGGTCGCCGACGAGCGCTGGACGATCCTGATGAACGGTCAGCAGCTGACCGACGACACGGACAACACGTACCGCACGGTCCCGGGCAGCGTGTTCTTCAACGCCCAGTACGGCGCCCAGGGCGACTCGACGCTCGTCACCATCAAGGCCGGCGACGGCAAGGACGACAGCGAGGAGGCCACCGGTCTGTGGTCCTTCAAGCTGAAGAAGGACGACTGACCACGTCCTCCGTGCGCGTCCTCGTGGCCACCGCGGTCCCCGTCGAACGGGACGCGGTGGCTCGGGCGTTCCTGGAACAGCGGGGCGCCGAGGTGTCGAGCCCCGGGGTGACCCTGCACCGGCTCCCGGGCGGCTTCGACCTGCTGGCCGCCGGTGTCGGCCCCGCCCTCGCCGCCGCCTCCACCGCCGCCGCGCTGACCGCCGCGGCCCTCGACGGCGCCCCCTACGGCCTGGTCGTCTCGGCCGGCATCGGCGGCGGCTTCGCCCCGGACGCGCCCGTCGGCTCGCTCGTCGTCGCCGACGAGATCACCGCGGCCGACCTGGGCGCCGAGACGGCCGACGGCTTCCTGCCGGTCACCGACCTCGGCTTCGGCACCGTCACCCACCGGCCGCCCGCCGGCCTCGCCGCCGCCGTCGCCGCCGCGACCGGGGCCCGCCCCGGCACCGTCCTGACCGGGTCCACCGTCACCGGCACCGCCGAACGCGCCGCGCTGCTGCGCGCCCGTCACCCGCGCGCGCTGGCCGAGGCCATGGAGGGCTTCGGCGTCGCCGAGGCCGCCGCCGCGCACGGGGTGCCGGTGCTGGAGCTGCGCGCGGTCTCCAATCCGGTGGGCCCGCGCGACCGCGCCGCCTGGCGCATCGGCGACGCGCTCGGGGCCCTGACGGACGCCTTCGGGAAGCTCGCACCCGTCCTCACGAGTTGGAACCGACATGACGACTGAGCCCTTGCAGATCGCGTACTCGCCCTGCCCCAACGACACCTTCGTCTTCGACGCCCTGGCCCACGGCCGGGTCCCCGGCGCCCCCGCCCTCGACGTGACGTTCGCGGACATCGACATCACCAACGGCATGGCCGCACGCGGCGAGTTCGACGTACTGAAGGTGTCGTACGCCGTGCTGCCGTACGTCCTCGACGACTGGGCCCTGCTGCCCTGCGGCGGTGCGCTGGGCCGGGGCTGCGGGCCGCTGGTGCTGACCCGGGAGGCGGAAGCGGACCTGAGGGGCCGTACGGTCGCGGTGCCCAGCGAGACGTCGACGGCGTACCTGCTGTTCCGGCTGTGGGCCGCCGACACCGTACCCGGCGGGGTCGGCGAGATCGTCGTCATGCCGTTCCACGAGATCATGCCGGCCGTGCGGGACGGGAAGGTCGACGCGGGTCTGGTGATCCACGAGGCGCGCTTCACCTACCGGAACTACGGGCTGCACAAGCTCGCCGACATGGGCGAGCACTGGGAGCACACCACCGGGCTGCCGATCCCGCTCGGCGCGATCATCGCGAAGCGGTCGCTGGGCGAGGAGACGCTGACCCGCCTCGCCGACTCGGTCGTCGCGTCCGTACGCGCGGCCTGGGACGACCCGGAGGTCTCCCGGCCGTACGTCATGGAGAACGCGCAGGAGATGGACCCGGCCGTCGCCGACCAGCACATCGGGCTGTACGTCAACGAGTTCACGGCCGACCTCGGCGAGGACGGCTACGCGGCGATCCGGGGCCTGCTGACCCGCGCGGCGGCCGAGGGACTGGTACCGGCCCTCGGCCCGGACGCGCTGGCTTTTCCGTAAGACGTGCGGCGTGAAGACGTGCGGCGTGCGGCGTGCGGGTCAGACGTCCAGCTGGTCGGCGACCGCGCGGAGCAGGCCGGCGATCTTCTTGCCGGCGGTCTTCTCGGGGTAGCGGCCCCGCTCCAGCATCGGGGTGATGTTCTCCAGGAGGGTGGTCAGATCCTGGACGATGGAGGCCAGCTCGTCGGGCTTCTTGCGCTGCGCGGCCGCGACCGAGGGAGCCGGGTCCAGCAGGGTGAGAGACAGTGCCTGGTCGCCGCGCTGCCCGGCGACGACGCCGAACTCCACGCGCTGGCCCGGCTTCAGTGCCTCGACTCCGGCGGGGAGGACCGAGGAATGGACGAAGACGTCACCGCCGTCGTCGCGGGAGAGAAAGCCGAAGCCCTTCTCACTGTTGAACCACTTGACCTTGCCGGTAGGCACGTCTGTCCTCGTCCTCGTACTCGTCGGAAAACTGCTCGGAAACGGCTTCTGATAGCACTTGGGCGGGTCGTCCTGACCCGCCGGTACCAAGGCTAATGGTCTTCAGGCCGGTGACAAGACGTCCCCCGGTCGTTCCCCAGGCATGGGAACTACCCTGGTCGGGTGCGTGACAAAACCCAAACGAATTCCGCCGCGCCCGGTGACCGACTGATCCGTGCCGGTGCGATCGTCTTCTTCGTCGGAACCGTGGCCACACTGGTCACGGTGGCCCCGCTGTTTCTGGGGACGACGCCCTTTCCCACCTACATGTTCGGATTGAGCATGCTGATGGGAGTGGGCTTCCTGATCGCCGGTGCGGGGGTGTTCCGGTCCATCGCGGCGGGCCGGCGTCAGGCCCGCGCCGCGGCCGCCCCGTCGGCGTCACCGTCGCGGTAGCCCGCGAGCCATTCCGGGAACTCCGTCAGGTCGGCGAGGACGACGTCCGCGCCGGCCGCGCGCAGTTCCTCGGCGCCGCACGGCCCGCTGGCCACGGCGACGGAGTGGGCGCCGGCGGCGCGTGCGCCGCGTACGTCGCCGAGGTGGTCGCCGACGTACACGTCCGCGCCGTGCTCGCGCAGCGCCACGGCCTTCTGCTCGGCCCACAGGTTGCCGATCACGGCGTCCGGCTCGATGCCGAGGTGTGCGAGGTGCAGTTTGGCGTTCGGCTCGTACTTGGCGGTGACGACGATCGTCCGTCCGCCCGCCTCGCGTACGGCGGCGATGGCCTCCCGGGCGCCGGGCAGCGCGGGCGTGGCGGCGACGGCGTACGTCGGGTACATCTCCCGGTACAGCTCGGCGGTGGCGGCGATCGCCTCGGCCGGGAACCAGTGGGCCAGCTCCTCCTCCAAGGGCGGCCCGAGCCGCGTGACGGCCAGGTCGGCGTCGACGTACGTGCCCGTCCGCTCGGTCAGCGCCAGGTAGCAGGCGCGGATGCCGGGGCGTGAGTCGATCAGCGTCATGTCGAGGTCGAAGCCGACGGTGGGCGCGGGACGGGTCGTGGAGGCCATGGGGCCCATTGTGCCGGGCGGGCCGGCGGGTCAGCCCCGGGGGCGGCGGGAGCGCCAGAGGAGGTACAGGGCCGTGGCGACGGCGGCCGTGCGCAGGACCCAGGGCCAGGTCTCGGTGACGGCGTCGTTCATGTGGCCCTCGGCGATCGGGTCGCCCCAGCGGCCCTCCGTACGGCCCCACAGCCAGACGGCGCCGGCGGCGGCGACCGTACCGGGCAGGCCCAGTACCGCCCACTTCGACTGGGCCGGGGTGAGGCGGCGGGAGAGGTAGGCGATCAGCCAGCCCAGGCCCAGCGGGACGAGGCTGCCGAGGGCGGCGCCGGCGACCAGCAGGGCGGCGGCGAGCAGCAGCAGCGGGTTGTTCCAGCCGCCCTCGGGCCACAGTCGGGGCAGGCGGCGGCGCGGGGCTCCGTCCGACGCCCCGGCGACCGGCTCCACGGCCTCCACCACCGCCCCGGCGGCCGCCTTCTCGGCGGCCCCGTCCTTCTTCGCCGCCCCGTCCGTCGCGTCCGTGTCCCGCGGCGGGGGCTTGAGCAGTTCCGGGATCTCCACGCCGCCGACGAACCCCGGCACGCTGTCGACGCCGCCCCCGAACGGGCCGTTGTCCACCCGCCACCAGTCCGGCTGTGCGCCGCCGCTGTCCCCCAGCTCGTGTGCGCTCGCCAGGTGCGGCGGGGAGGCAGCGGGCGCGGGTGCGGGCGGGGAATCGGGCGCGTCCGGGCGGGGGCGCGGGACGGCGCGCCGCAGGCCCTTGAGCCGCTCCGCCTTCCGCGGCCGGCCCTCCCGCTGCTCGGGGACGGCGGTGGGCGGCGGCACCGATGGCCGCGGGGCCGCGCTCGTGCCGCCCGCCGCGTCGACGATGTCGGCCGGGCTGCCGAGCCGGTCCAGGATGCGGCGGACGGCGGCGGGACTGTCCACGGTCGTCCTGGCGCGGTGCCGGTCGATCTCGTCGCGCAGCTCGGAGACCAGCCGCATGCGGGTGGCCGACGGCAGCTGCCGTTGCTGGGCCACGTCGCCGACGCGGCTCAGGTACTCGTAGACGACCTGGTCGCTCTCGATCCCCACGGAGCCCTCCGGGGCGGTGTGTTGTCGTACGCCGTCGGACGAAGGTACCGAATCCTCCCGGGTGCGGCGGACCCGCACCGCGCGACCGCACGCGCACCCCACCGTCCTGCCCACCCGCTAACGTGGGCCGGATGAGCACCGAGGAGAAGTCCGCGGCCCCCCGGTCCCTCGCGGAGGCGCTCCGCGTCAGGGACGACGTCTCGCTGGCCGCCCTCCTGCGCAGCCGTCCCGACCTCATCACCCCCGTGCCCACGGACCTGACGCAGCTCGCCACCCGGGCGGGCACCCGCGCCTCGGTCGTACGGGCGCTGGAGCGGCTGGACCGGTTCGCGCTGCAGGCGGCGGAGGCGCTGGCGGTGGCGGTGGACCCGGCGCCGTACGACGAGCTGCTCCGGCTCATGGCCGGTGACGAGCGGGACCCCGTCATCACGGCGGCCCTGCCCCGGGCCGTCGCCCTCCTGCGGGAACAGGCCCTGGTGTGGGGTGCCGACGACCGGCTGCGGCTGGTGCGCACCGCCCGTGAGCTGCTCGCGCCCTCACCGCAGCATCCCTCTCCGACGGGGCTCGGCCCTTCCGTGCGGGAGGCGACGGCGGGGATGTCGCCGGGCCGGATCCAGGAGATCCTGGCCGCCGTCGGCCTGCCCTCGACCCATGACTCCGTCTCCGCCGTGTCCGCGCTCGGTGCGCTGTTCGCCGACCGGCCGCGGATGGCGAGGCTCCTCGCCGGTCTGCCCGAGGAGTCCCGCGAGGTGCTGGCCCGGCTGGTGTGGGGCCCGCCGTACGGCCAGGTCACCCACGATCCGGCGGCTCACCTGCGCCGGCTGCTGGACGCCGGCCTGCTGCTGCCGACCGCGCCCGGCACGGTCGTCCTGCCCCGCGAGGTCGCCCTGCACCTGCGCGCGGGCCGGGCGCACCGCACGCCCGAGCCGGTGCCGCCGCCGGTGGAGGCCGCCGCCACGCACCGTCCACAGGTTGTGGACGCCACCGCGGCCGGGCAGGCCCTGTCGGCGCTGGCGACCGTCGAGGAGTTGCTGAAGGAGTGGGACGAGGGCGGCCCGACGGTGCTGCGGGCCGGTGGGCTGAGCGTGCGCGACCTGAAGCGGACGGCCGTCGCGCTGGACGTGCCCGAGCCGGTGGCCGCGTTCTGGGTCGAGCTGGCCTACGCGGCGGGGCTGATCGCGTCCGACGGTGAGGCCGACGAGCGGTACGCGGCGACCCCGGCGTACGACGAGTGGCGGGAGCTGCCCACCTCGGAGCGCTGGGCGCGGCTCGCCGGGACGTGGCTGACGGCCACCCGCACGCCGGGTGTGGTCGGCGGGCGGGACGCGAAGGACCGTACGCTCTCGGCGCTGGGCCCGAATCTGGACCGCTCGGCGGCGCCGGAGGTACGGCACCGGGTGCTGGCCCTGCTGGCGGGGCTGCCCGAGGGGGCCTCGCCCACCGAGGAGTCGGTGCTGGCCCGGCTGCGCTGGGAACGTCCGCTGCGCGGGCCCCGGCGGGACGGGCTGGACGGGCGGGACGACGACCTGCGCACCCGGCTGGCCCGCTGGACGCTGTCCGAGGCCGAGCTGCTGGGCGTCACCGGGCGCGGCGCGCTGGCGGCTCCGGGGCGGGCGCTGATCGGGGCGCCGGAGCCGCCGCACCCGGCCAAGGCGACCGAGGCGGCCGAGGGTCCCGGTGACAAGCTCCCCGTCCACCACCACCGCACCCCGCCCGTGCCCGCGCCCGCGACCCCCGCCGAGCAGGCCGCCGCCACCGCACGGGCCGCCCGGCTGCTCGCGCCGCTGTTCCCCGAACCGCTGGACCACGTGCTGCTCCAGGCCGACCTGACGGCGGTGGCGCCGGGGCCGCTGGAGCCTGAGCTGGCCGATGTCCTCGGGGTGCTCGCGGACGTGGAGTCCAAGGGCGGGGCGACCGTCTACCGGTTCACGCCGGGCTCGGTGCGCCGCGCGCTGGACGCCGGACAGGCCGCCGCCGACCTGCACGCCTTCCTCGCCCGGCACTCCCGCACGCCGGTGCCGCAGCCGCTCACGTACCTGATCGACGACGTGGCCCGGCGGCACGGGCGGCTGCGGGTGGGCGCGGCCTCGGCGTACGTGCGCTGCGACGACGACGCGACGCTGGACGAGATCCTCGCCGACAAGCGGGCCTCCGGCCTCGGCCTGCGCCGTCTCGCGCCGACCGTGCTGGCCGCGCAGGCCGACCCGGCGGCGCTCCTTGAGGGGCTGCGCTCGATGGGGTTCGCGCCGGCCGCCGAGTCCGCCGCGGGCGATGTGCTGATCGCCCGTGCCGACGCCCACCGCACGCCGCCGCGGGCGGCACCGGAGCCGGTCCCGGACGGTCCGACGGCCCCCGACGACACGCTCCTGGCGGCGGCGGTCCGCGCCGTCCGGGCCGGCGACCTGGCCGCCACGACCCCGCGCAAGCCGGGTCCCGGGAGCGACGCGGGCGGCGCCCCGGTGGCGGGGGGCGAGCTGCCCCGTACCGGCGCCGCCGAGACCCTCGCCACCATGCAGGCGGCCGTCATGACCGGCGAGGCGCTGTGGATCGGCTACGTGAACGCCGAGGGTTCCGCCAGCCAGCGCGTCATCGCGCCGATCCGGGTCGAGGGCGGCTTCGTGACGGCGTACGACCACACGGCGGACGAGGTGCGCACGTATCCGCTGCACCGGATCACCGGCGTGGCCGAGCTCGCCGAGGACGCGGGCTGACGCGCCCCTCCCCTCACCTCTGACGCGCCCCCCTTTCGGGGGTACGGGCCGGATCATGCACGCCACGCCGGGTGATTAGCACCTGCGAGGGAGCTTTTTTCATAATCCGCATCGATTTTTCGGCGGTCGGGCAGCCACCGGGTGTCCTGCACACCGAACCGAAAGGAACCACCCGATGCGTGCCGTTCGTCGAGTCGCCACTGTCCTGACCTCCACCGCCGCGCTGATCGCGGCGTTCGCCGCCGAGGCCGCCGCGGTCGGCATCGACCTCGGTGGGGGCGTGACCCTCTGACCACTCGCTGACCACCCTCTGAACGCCACGTTCCACGTCCCCTGACGGCGGGCCGGGTCCCCCCGGGCCCGGCCCGCCTTCCTCCCCCCTCCTCCCTCCCCCTCCCCCGGCCCCCAGCCTTTCGAAAGGCACGCCATGCGCTCCAAGCTCACCGATCCGGACGGCACCGCCCGCGCCGCCGTCGCCGTCTCCGTCGCCGCCCTGATCACCGCCGCGGCGCTCTTCGGAGCACTCGCCCCCGAGGCCGCCGCGCTGCCGCTGCCCCTGCCGGCCGCCGGCGTGGAGTCCCTGGTCACGGAGGGGGTCACGATCGAGGGCCCGCTGATCAACAACATCACTGTCCGGTAGCGGCGGGGCCCCACTCCGCGATCAGGCACACTGGACGTTTGGCCGATCCGTCCAGTCGCTGTCGGCCGTACGCGCGCGAAAGGGTGCCGCCCGTGAATGGTCCGCTGATCGTCCAGTCCGACAAGACCCTGCTCCTCGAAGTCGACCACGAGCAGGCCGGCGACTGCCGTCGGGCCATCGCGCCGTTCGCCGAACTGGAGCGGGCCCCGGAGCACATCCACACCTACCGGGTGACGCCGCTGGGCCTGTGGAACGCGCGGGCGGCGGGCCACGACGCCGAGCAGGTCGTGGACGCGCTCGTCGAGTACAGCCGCTACCCGGTGCCGCACGCGCTGCTCGTCGACATCGCCGAGACGATGGACCGCTACGGCCGCCTCACCCTCTCCAAGCACCCGGCGCACGGGCTGGTCCTGACGACCACCGACCGGCCGGTGCTTGAGGAGGTCCTGAAGTCGAAGCGCATCGCGCCGCTGGTCGGTGCCCGTATCGACCCCGACACGGTGGCCGTGCACCCCTCCGAGCGCGGGCAGATCAAGCAGACGCTGCTGAAGCTGGGCTGGCCCGCCGAGGACCTCGCCGGGTACGTCGACGGCGAGGCGCACGCCATCGAGCTGGCCGAGGACGGGTGGGCGCTGCGGCCGTACCAGAAGCAGGCGGTGGAGAACTTCTGGCACGGCGGCAGCGGCGTCGTCGTGCTCCCCTGCGGCGCGGGCAAGACGCTGGTCGGGGCGGGTGCGATGGCGCAGGCCAAGTCGACGACGCTGATCCTGGTCACCAACACCGTCTCCGCCCGGCAGTGGAAGCACGAGCTGATCAAGCGGACCAGCCTGACCGAGGACGAGATCGGCGAGTACAGCGGGACGAAGAAGGAGATCCGGCCCGTCACCATCGCCACCTACCAGGTCCTGACGACGAAGCGGAAGGGCGTCTACCCGCACCTGGAGCTGTTCGACTCCCGGGACTGGGGCCTGGTCGTCTACGACGAGGTGCACCTGCTGCCGGCGCCGGTCTTCAAGTTCACCGCCGACCTCCAGGCGCGGCGGCGGCTCGGCCTGACCGCGACGCTCGTCCGGGAGGACGGCCGCGAGTCGGACGTGTTCTCCCTCATCGGCCCGAAGCGTTTCGACGCGCCGTGGAAGGAGATCGAGGCGCAGGGCTACATCGCGCCCGCCGACTGCGTGGAGGTCCGGGTCAACCTCACCGACTCCGAGCGGCTCGCGTACGCCACCGCCGAGACGGAGGAGAAGTACCGCTTCTGCGCGACGACCGCGACCAAGCGGAAGGTGACCGAGGCGATCGTGCGGCGCTTCGCCGGGCAGCAGATCCTCGTCATCGGTCAGTACATCGACCAGCTCGACGAACTGGGCGAGCACCTGGGCGCGCCGGTCATCAAGGGCGAGACGTCCAACGCCCAGCGGGAGAAGCTCTTCGAGTCCTTCCGGCAGGGCGAGATCAGCGTCCTCGTCGTCTCCAAGGTCGCGAACTTCTCCATCGACCTGCCGGAGGCGACCGTCGCCGTCCAGGTGTCGGGCACCTTCGGGTCCCGGCAGGAGGAGGCGCAGCGCCTCGGCCGGGTGCTGCGCCCGAAGGCCGACGGCCACCAGGCGCACTTCTACTCGGTCGTCGCCCGCGACACCCTCGACCAGGACTTCGCCGCCCACCGCCAGCGCTTCCTGGCGGAGCAGGGCTACGCGTACCGGATCATGGACGCGGACGAGATCCTGTCCGAAGGGGTCTGAGAAGGCCCGCGGGTCACCGGCGGCGGACGCCGGCCTCCTCGCCGTACTCGCCGAGCACGACCACGTCGAAGGCGGCGCCCGCGAACACCCTGACGACACGCAGGGCGTCACCGAGCCGGTGCCGGTGGCTGCCGGCCACGGGCGTGGCACCGGACGCGCGGCCCGGTGCCGGGGCGGGGGAGATGGTTGCTGCGCTCATGTCTCCATGGTGCGACTGCCCGCCCCCGAACGGCATCGGTCTGCGGACCGAACCCCCTCCCCCGCTCCGTACGCCTCCGGGTGGAGCCGTCCCCTCAGCCCGGAGGGCGCCGACCCCTAGGGGGTGTCGGAAAACCCGTTGGCCCGCGCCGTGCCCGCTCCCCTAGACTCTCCGCTCTTGCCCGCCTCCCCACGGAGTGCCGCCGTCCGGACGGAAACCGGTCGGCCCACCGCGCGCAGCCCGCGCCCACCACACCGCAGGTCACCCGGAGGCACCCCCTTGTCCACGCCCGTCCACGACGCCGACCCCCTGTCCAAAGAGCGCTCCCACCTGGCCGCCTCCCGTTCCGCCCTGCGCACCATGCGGGAGGACGTCGAGTCCCTCGACATCACCGACGTCACCGCGAACTGGGTCAACGCCGCCGTTCTGGAGAGCCAGATCGAGCAGCGCATCAAGGCCCTGGCCGACCTCAGCGAGACGCCGCTGTTCTTCGGCCGCCTCGACTACCTGCACGCTCCGGGCGCCGAGCAGGCGGAGGGCGGGGAGGGGGAGCGCCCGCAGCCGGAGGCTGCTTATCAGACACTGCACGTGGGGCGGCGGCACGTGCACGACGCGGACGGCGACCCGATGGTGATCGACTGGCGGGCACCTGTCTCGCAGCCGTTCTACCGCGCGTCGAAGAAGGACCCGCTGGACATCTCGCTGCGCCGCCGCTTCGGTTACACCGGCGGGGACCTCACGGCCTACGAGGACGAGCACCTGTCCGACCCGGCCGAGGCGGCGGTCACCAGCAAGCTGCTCCAGCAGGAGATCGAGCGGCCCCGCGTCGGCCCGATGCGCGACATCGTGGCGACCATCCAGCCCGAGCAGGACGAGATCGTGCGCGCCGGGCTGTCCGGCTCGGTCTGTGTGCAGGGCGGCCCCGGCACCGGCAAGACCGCCGTCGGCCTGCACCGGGTCGCCTACCTCCTGTACGCCCACCGCGAGCGCCTCGCCCGCACCGGCACCCTGGTCATCGGGCCGAACAAGTCCTTCCTGCACTACATCGAGCAAGTGCTCCCGGCGCTCGGCGAACTGACGGTCCGCCAGGCCACCGTCGACGACCTGGTGGCGCACGTCGAGGTGCGCGGCGCGGACGAGGCGGCGACGGCGGTGATCAAGGGCGACGCGCGGATGGCGGAGGTCCTGCGCAGGGCCCTCTACTCGCACGTCACCCTGCCCACCGAGGGGGTCGTCGTCGTGCGCGGCTCACGCCGCTGGCGGGTGGCCGCGTACGAGGTGGAGCAGATCGTCCGCGAACTGCTCGCCCGCGACATCCGCTACGGCGCCGCCCGCGAGGCCCTCCCCCAGCGCATCGCGCACGCCGTGCTGGTGCAGATGGAGCGGGCCGGTGAGGCGCCGGACGACCGGGTGCAGAACGCGGTCGCACGCAACGCCGCCGTGAAGGCGGTGGTGAAGACCGTCTGGCCGCAGGTCGACCCCGCGAAGCTCGTCCTGCGCCTGCTCTCCGACGCGGACTTCCTCGCCGAGCACGCCGAGGGCGTCCTCACCGAGGACGAGCGGAAGGCGGTGCTGTGGGTGAAGCCGGCCCGCTCGGTGAAGTCGGCCAGGTGGTCACCCGCCGACGCCGTGCTGATCGACGAGGCCACGGATCTGATCGAGCGCACCCACTCCCTCGGGCACGTGGTCCTCGACGAGGCGCAGGACCTCTCCCCGATGCAGTACCGCGCGGTGGGCCGACGCTGCACCACCGGCTCGGCGACCGTCCTCGGCGACCTGGCGCAGGGCACGACGCCGTGGGCGACCCGGAGCTGGGAGGAGGCGCTGGGGCACCTGGGCAAGGGCGAGGCGGTGATCGAGGAGCTGACGGCCGGTTTCCGCGTGCCGACGGACGTCATCGCCTACGCGTCCCGGCTGCTGCCGGACATCGCGCCGGGCCTGACGCCGGTGGCGTCGATCCGTGAGAACCCGGGCTTCTTCGACATCCGTGCGACGGACGCCCTTACGGCCGACGTGGTGGCGGCGTGCCTCGAGCTGCTGGAGCGGGAGGGCTCGGTCGGTCTGATCGCCGCCGACGCGCGGGTGCCGGCGCTGGCGGAGGCCCTCGGGGCGGCGGGGATCGGCTTCATCGGGCCGGGCGAGGAGACGACCCACGCCACCCGCCTGACCCTGGTCCCGGCCTCGCTGGCCAAGGGCCTGGAGTACGACTACGTGGTCCTGGACGAACCACAGGCCGTGGTCGACGGCGAACCGGACGAACGGACGGGGCTACGCCGGCTGTACGTGGCGCTGACCCGCGCGGTGTCGGGCCTGATCGTGACGCACGGGGCGGGTCTGCCGCCGCAGCTGACGGATTAGCGCAGCCGCGGACAGTCGTGGGCCCAGCTGCGGACAGTCGCGCGGCGCAGCTGCGGCCAATCGCGCCGCGCAGCTGCGGGCAGTCGTGCCGCTGGGGCGGCACGGGTGGGCGCAGCGGCACCCCGCGAACGCCGGGCCGCGCACCCACCCCCGCGAGCGGCAACGCGGGGTACCGCTCAAGCGACGCTCAGTCCCCCAGCACCCGCCGCCACTCCCCCACCGCCGCCGCCGAAACCGGCCCGTCCCACCCGGAGGGCCTCGCCGCGCCGCCGATGTGGAAGCCGTCGATCCCCGCGTCCAGCAGCCCGGGTACGTGGTCCAGCCGCAGGCCGCCGCCGACCAGCAGGTGCTGCTCGTACCCGGGCTCGCCCCGCCGTCGCGCCTCGGCGAGCAGCAGCGGCAGCCCGTCGTCCACCCCGTCGGCCGACCCCGCCGTCAGATACGTGTCCAGGCCCGGGAAGTCCGCGAGCTGCTTGCGCAGGGCGTCCCGGTTCGAGGCGCGGTCGATCGCGCGGTGGAACGTCCACCGGCACCCGTCCAGCACCCCCGCGACCCGCTCCACCGCACCCAGGTCCACGTCACCGTCCGCGTCGAGGAACCCGAGCACGAACTGCGTGGCCCCGGCCTCCCGCATCTCCGCGGCGACCCGCGTCAGCCGCTCGACGTCCCCGGCGGCGAACCCGTCCGCCAGCCGCAGCATCACCCGTACGTCGATGTCGACGGCGGCGCGGATCGCGGCGACGGTCGCGGCCGACGGGGTGAGTCCGTCGGCCGCCATGTCGGTGACCAGTTCGAGGCGATCCGCGCCTCCGGCCTGGGCGGCGACCGCGTCCTCGACGTCGAGGGCGATCACCTCCAGGACTGCACGCTTGCTCATGGGACCCCATTCGTCGGCCTGCTACAGGTCTAGTCCAATCCCAGACTACGCGCCCCGCGGCAGGCCCGGGTCCCCGCGTCGCCGCTCAGTCGCCGAAGATGTTCAGCTCCGCCGCCTCCACCCCGGCCAGCTCGTACGCCGCCGCTCCGTCCAGGGGACGGCCCGCGTAGAGCCGCAGGAGGGTGGGGCCGTCGCCGATGAACCGGCCGGGCGGCCGCGCACCGCTCGCCTCGCCCAGCTTCAGGGGCTCGTCGAGGTCGTCCAGGTCGGCGTGGAGCGGCACGTGACCGCGCGCCCGGGTGATCGCGCCGAGCAGCGTGAGCGCCTCGGGGAGCCCGCGCCCCGCGTACGCCCCCGGCTCGCCGAAGGTCACTCGTACGTCACCGGCGTGCACCCACTCGCCCAGCGCCACCGCGTCCAGCCTGCCGTCCGACCGCGCGATCACCCGTCCGGCCTCGGTCATGCCGCGTTCCAGTTCGTCGATGACCCGGGCGTTGCCCCAGTCGGCGCGTTCGGCGATGTCGCGGTCGTTGGAGGCGGGAGAGAAGACACCGTCCTCGAAGCGCTTCTCCACCACCCGGATCAGCGCGCTGGAGCAGTGCGCCAGCACGTCCCGCACGGTCCAGCCCGGACACGCGGCCACGGGCAGCGCGAAGTCCGCGTCCGCGCGGGAGCGCAACAGGGGCACCAGTTCGTCGCGTTCGAGGATCAGCAGCCGGCCGGGCAGCTCGGGGTCACGTACGTCGTGCACGTCTGCGGGAGTCGTCATGGCTCCACGTTAGGACCCGAGCAGGTCCTCCAGTTCGGCGGCGAAGTAAAGAGCGGGGTCGAATCCCATGCCGGTGAACTGACCGGCGAGTTCCAAGGAGAGGACGCCGTGCAGCCGGGACCAGAAGGACAGGGCCCGGTGGAGGGCGGCGGAGGGCGCCGGGTGGTCGCCCGCCCACTGCCGGTGGGTCTCCAGGTGCGCGTCGAACGCACCGGCGGCGTCGTCCGGCGCCGGTGCGGACGGCAGCGCGGCACAGGCGTCGACGATGACCGCCATGGTCTCGGCGGCGATCTCGGTGATGTCACCGGGCGCCTGGTAGCCGGGGACGGGGGTGCCGAAGATGAGGAAGTAGCGCTGCGGGTCGTCCAGGGCCCAGGCGCGCAGGGCGTGCGCGAGGCCGGCCAGGTCGGCCCCGGCCTCGGCGGCCGCCCGGAAGGTGTCGGCCTGGCTGCGGTAGGCGTCCCAGATGAGTTCCGTGATCAGCTCGTCGCGGCCGTCGAAGTAGCGGTAGAGCGCGGGTCCGCTCATGCCCATCCGCTTGGCGATCGCGTTGAGCGAGAGCGCGGAGGCGCCGGCCGTGGCGATCTGCTCCCACGCGTGTTCCTTGATCTCCGCGCGCACCTGGGTGCGGTAGCGCTCGCGCGGGGTGCTGGTGCGCGCCTCCGGCATGGTCCGACCGCCGCCTTTCGTTCTTCGCCCAGTCCGCCCGCCGGGAACCCCGGCGCTTCAGTTAGAAGCTATCACGAACGTTATCTGGAAGAATGGGCCCATGGCCGACCTCGACGCCCTGCGCTCTCGCTTCGCCCGCGCCCTGGCGGGAACCACCGCACCCGGTGCCGCGTCCGCCGGGGCCCCCGGTCCCGACCCCGCGCCGTACGCCGACAACCTGCTGGCCCGCTGGCAGGAGCCCCAGCGGCGCTACCACACGCTCGCGCACCTGGCGGCGGTCCTGGACCACATCGACGTACTGGAGGAGTACGCCGACGACGCCGACGTCGTGCGCCTCGCCGCCTGGTTCCACGACGCCGTCTACCTCCCCGACCGCTCCGAGAACGAGGAGCGCTCGGCCCGCCTCGCCGAGCGCGCCCTGCCCGAGGCCGGTGTTCCGGCGGAGAGAACCGCCGAGGTGGCCCGGCTGGTCCGCCTCACCGTCGGCCACGACCCGGCCGGCGACGACCGCGACGGGCAGGTGCTGTGCGACGCGGACCTGGCGATCCTCGCCGCGCCGCCGTCGGGGTACGCCGCGTACACGGCGGCCGTCCGCGAGGAGTACCACTTCGTCCCGAACGACGCCTTCCGCGAGGGCCGGGCCGCGGTGCTCCGCCAACTGCTCGACCTGCCCCGGCTGTTCCACACCCCGCACGGGCGCCGCGAGTGGGAGGCGACCGCCCGCCACAACCTCACCGGTGAGCTGGAAATGCTGTCGCTCGGGGACAGCCCGGCCCCGTAGCCTGCCCGGCATGCGGAGCATGGGTGGGGAACAGGTGGCAGAGGCCGTCGCGGGCGCCGTCGCGCTGCTGCGGACGGCGACGGACCGGGACTGGGAGGCGGTACCGGCCGGGCGGCTGGAGTGGAACTGCCGGTACACGGCGGAGCACATCGCGGGCGACCTCATCGCCTACGCGGGCCAGCTCGCCGGACGCGCCACCGAGGCCTACGTCCCCTTCGAGCTCACCCTCGACGACGGCACGGACAACGAGGGCGTCCTGCACGTCGTCGAGACGACCGGCGCGCTGCTCGCCGCCACCCTCCGCACCACCCCGCGCGAGATCCGCGCCTTCCACCCGTACCCCTTCCGCAGCGCGAACCGCGAGGGCTTCGCCGCCATGGGCGTCACCGAGGTCCTCGCGCACACGCACGACATCGCCGAGGGCCTCGGACTGGCCTACGAGCCGCCCGCCGAACTGTGCGCGGACGTCCTCGCCCGGATCTTCCCGCACGTCCAGCCCGGCGCCGACCCCTGGCGCACCCTGCTGTGGGCCACCGGCCGCGGCGAACTGCCCGGACGCGCCCCGGTCACCGAATGGCGCTGGCGCAACAACCTGGTGATCGAGGCCGAGCGCCTCACCCTCCAGGGCGTCACGCCCGCCGCCGCCACCGACCTGGCCGCGGGCGGCGACGGGGGCTTCGAGTGGGTCGAGGGCGGCCCGTTCCAGGGCACGCGGGACGCCGCCGGAATGCTGCTGAAGGCGTACGAGGCGGGTGTGCACCGGTCGGAGTGGGGTGTGTTCGCACTCGTGCGCCGCGAGGACGGCCGCGCGGTCGGCGGCATGGGCTTCCACGGGGCGCCGGACGAGGACGGCCGGGTGGAGATCGGCTACGACCTCGCCGAGGCCGCCCGCGGTCACGGCTACGCCACCGAGGGCCTGCGAGCGCTGTCCGCGTGGGCGCTGGCCCGCGAGGAGGTCACGTCGGTCTTCGCGACGACCGAGCCCGCCAACCTCGCCTCCCAGGCCGTGATCGTCCGCGCCGGTTTCACCCGGGTCGCCGGGGACCAGGAGCAACTCGCCTACGAGCTTCGGGGCCCACGCGGCTCTCGCGACTCGCGCGGCTGAGTCCCGCTCTTCCTTCGCCGCAGCCCCGCCCCGTGCAGCAGCCGCACCACCTCGCGGCTGCTGACCTCCAGCGCGCCGGCGGACACGACGTCGTCGTACCGCTGGGCGGGGATGTCGTAGTGGTCGCGTTCGAAGGCGCGGCGCGGCACGCCCAGCGTCGCGGCGAACGTGTGCAACTCGGCGTAGGAGACGTCGCTGACGAGGTGCGACCACATGCGGCCGTGCCCCGGCCAGGTCGGCGGGTCGATGTAGACGGTCACCGGGTCGTCCTCATCACGTCCGCGGGCCGCCGATGGCCGAGCCCAGTGAGCCGACCGCCGCGACCTTGACGCCCGCCTTGCCGCACACCCAGTGCGGGTCGGGGCCGAGTTCGGGCTCGACGTCCAGCGCGTGCGGGTCGCCGGAGCCGCACACCGGGCACAGCGGCCAGCGGCCGTACCGCTCCAGCAGGGCGTCCTGCACGTCCTGCGCGACCAGTCCGGCCACGAACTCCGCACCCTCGGGCCACTGCTCGACCCACCAGCGCCGCTGTACGACGGACTCCTCGACCAGCGACACGACGTCCGGCTCGGCGACCTGGCCCGCCACCAGGTCGGCGAGCACGAGGGCGCGCGCGGCGTGCAGCGTCTGCTCCAGGGGGCTGATGGGGTCCATGCACCCATTGTGCGCACTCTTGACCCGCGGACCGAAACGAAAATATCTTTCACGAGTGACCGATGAAGTGAAGGAAACTTTCGGCAGCGCGGTCGGCGGCAGCGGTGCGACCGGTGCGACCGGTGGAATCGGTGCGACCGGTGGCCGCCGGGGCGCCGGAAGCGGCGGCGCGCCGCCCGCGCCCGCCGCCCTCGCGGCCAAGGTCCGCACGCTGGCGCCGTCGATGACCCGTTCCATGCAGCGGGTCGCCGAGGCCGTCGCGGGCGACCCCGCCGGCTGCGCGGCCCTCACGGTCACCGGCCTCGCCGAGCTGACCGGCACCAGCGAGGCCACCGTCGTACGCACCGCCCGGCTGCTCGGCTACCCCGGCTACCGCGACCTGCGCCTCGCGCTCGCCGGGCTCGCCGCCCAGCAGCAGTCCGGCCGCGCGCCCGCCATCACGACCGACATCGCGGTCGACGACCCGATCGCCGACGTCGTCGCCAAGCTCGCCTACGACGAGCAGCAGACCCTCGCCGACACCGCCGCCGCCCTGGACACCGTCCAGCTCGGCGCGGCCGTCGCCGCACTCGCCGCGGCCCGGCGCACCGACGTGTACGGCATCGGCGCGTCCGGCCTCGTCGCGCAGGACCTCACCCAGAAGCTCCTGCGCATAGGGCTCATAGCCCACGCCCCCAGCGATCCGCACCTCGCCGTCACCAACGCGGTGCAGCTGCGCGCCGGGGACGTCGCCCTCGCCATCACGCACTCCGGGTCGACGGGGGACGTCATCGAGCCGCTGCGGGTCGCCTTCGAACGCGGCGCGACGACCGTCGCCATCACCGGCCGGCCCGACAGCCCCGTCACGCAGTACGCCGACCACGTGCTGACCACGTCCACGTCGCGGGAGAGCGAGCTGCGGCCGGCGGCGATGTCGTCGCGGACCAGTCAGCTGCTGGTGGTGGACTGTCTGTTCGTGGGGGTGGCGCAGCGGACGTACGAGGCGGCGGCGCCGGCGTTGGCGGCGTCCTACGAGGCGCTTGCCCATCGGCACGGGGCGCTCCGCGGGAGACCGTAGGGCTTGATCGTCGTGGGCGGCTGACGGGCCGAGTGTGGCTGGTCGCGCAGTTCCCCGCGCCCCTGGTTAGTACACCGACCGAAGTGGAAAAGGGCCGTATCCTCATGACCTCCACCCCCCATCACCCCGATCTCCGCTCCCAGTTGGAGACCCTCGCCACCGAGGCGTTCCGGCCCGAGCTGGCCGAGATCGATCAGCTGGCCACCCTCGACATCGCGCGGACGATGAACGGTGAGGACGCCACCGTCGCCGCCGCCGTCGCCACGCGGCTGCCCGAGATCGCCGCCGCCGTCGACGCGATCGCCGCCCGGATGGCGCGCGGCGGGCGGCTGGTCTACGCGGGCGCCGGTACGGCGGGCCGGCTCGGCGTGCTGGACGCCTCCGAGTGCCCGCCCACCTTCAACACCGCCCCCGGACAGGTCGTCGGCCTCATCGCGGGCGGCCCGGACGCCATGGTCACCTCCGTGGAGGGCGCCGAAGACTCGGCCGAGCTGGCCCGCGCCGACCTGGACGCCCTCGCTCTCACCCCCGACGACGCCGTGGTCGGCGTCTCCGCCTCCGGCCGCACGCCGTACGCCATCGGCGCCGTCGAGCACGCCCGCGCGCAGGGGGCCCTGACCGTCGGGCTGGCGTGCAACAGCGGCAGCGCCCTGGCCGCCGCCGCCGAGCACGGCATCGAGGTCGTCACCGGACCCGAGCTGATCACCGGCTCCACCCGCCTGAAGGCCGGTACGGCGCAGAAGCTGGTCCTGAACATGCTGTCGACGATCACGATGATCCGCCTCGGCAAGACGTACGGGAACCTGATGGTGGACGTCCGCGCCTCCAACGAGAAGCTGCGCGCCCGCTCGCGCCGCATCGTCGCGCTCGCCACCGGTGCCGCCGACGACGAGATCGAGCGGGCGCTGACCGCCACCGACGGCGAGGTCAAGCACGCGATCCTGACCCTGCTGGCCGATGTGGACGGCCCGACGGCCGCCCGCCTTCTGGAGGACTCCGGCGGCCACCTGCGCGCCGCGCTGGCGGCGACGAAGGGCTGACCGCACGCTCGGGGGGTGCACAAGGACACCCCCCACTCCACTGCCGCCGCGCTGCTCCCCCTGGTCGGCGGCGCCGCGAACGTCACCTCCGTCGCCCACTGCATGACCCGCCTGCGCCTGGGCCTGGCCGACCGCTCCCGGGTGGACGACGAGGCGCTGCGGTCGCTGCCCGGGGTGCTCGGGGTGGTGGAGGACGGCGAGTCGTACCAGGTGGTGCTGGGTCCGGGGGTGGTCGGCCGGGTGACGGAGGCGTTCGAGGCACTGCTGGCGGCGGACGGCGGCGGGGCGGCGGCACATGCCCCGGCGGGCGGCGAGTCCCCCGGCACCGCGGACGCCCTCGCCCTGCGCGGCGCCGAGCTGAAGGCACGGCAGAAGCAGCGCAACGCGACCCCGCTCAAGACGGCCCTGCGCCGCGTCGCGAACATCTTCGTCCCGCTCATCCCCGCCCTGATCGGCTGCGGAATCGTCGCGGGCATCGCGGGCCTGCTGACGAACCTCGGATGGCTCCCTGGCATCACGCCCGCCCTGGCCGCCCTCTCCTCCGCCTTCATGGCGCTGATCGCGGTGTTCGTCGGCCACAACACGGCGAAGGAGTTCGGGGGCACGCCCGTGCTGGGCGGCGCGGTCGCCGCCGTCGTCGTCTACCCCGGCGTGGCGAAGGTGACCGCGTTCGGCGTCGCGCTCGCCCCCGGCCAGGGCGGCGTCCTCGGCGCACTGGCCGCCGCGCTGCTCGGCACGTACGTCGAGAAGTGGTGCCGCGCCCGCCTCCCCGGCACCCTGGACGTCCTGCTCACCCCGACCCTGACCGTCCTGGTCTCCGGCCTGGTCACCCTCAACGTCCTCATGTACGCGGCCGGCGAGGTCGCCACCGCCATCGGCACGGCGGCGAACTGGCTCCTGACGACGACGGGCGCCCTGGCCGGTCTGATCCTCGGCGGCCTCTTCCTCCCCCTGGTGATGCTGGGCCTCCACCAGGCCCTCATCCCCATCCACACCACCCTCATCGAGCAGCAGGGCCACACCGTCCTGCTCCCCATCCTGGCCATGGCGGGCGCCGGCCAGGTCGGCGCGGCAGCGGCGGTCTACGTCCGCCTGCGCCACGACACCGCCCTCCGTACGACGATCAGATCGGCGCTCCCGGCCGGCCTGCTCGGCGTCGGCGAACCCCTGATCTACGGCGTCTCCCTCCCCCTCGGCCGCCCCTTCCTCACCGCCTGCGTCGGCGGGGCGGCGGGCGGCGCCTTCGTCGGTCTGTTCGCGATGCTCGGCACCGGCGTGGGGGCGACGGCGATCGGCCCGTCGGGCTGGGCACTGTTCCCGCTCCTCGCGGGCGGCGGAGGCTGGGCGGCGACGGCGGGGGTGTACGGCGGCGGGCTGCTCACCGGCTACGTGGTCGGCTTCGCGGCGACGTACTTCTTCGGCTTGGGCGACGGCGCCGACCGTGCCGTGTGCGACTCTGGGGAGCATGAACCACGCCCAGCTGACCGCCCTGGGCCGCGCCCTGCGTCTCCTCGGTGAGCACGGCGAGGCCCTGACCGCCGACACGCCGGACGCCAAGCTGCACGAGGTCCGCGCGGACCTCAAACGCGCGATGGACCAGCTGGAGGAGAGCGTCTCCACGACGGCCCCCAGCACCCGCTGCCCGGAACACCCGAACGGCCCGGTCGACAAGGCCGCCCCCGACCTGTGCCTGCTGTGCGAGACCCGCCGCCGCACCGCCCGCCGCAGCGAGTACAACGGCGGCCCGCTCCCCGCCCGGCACACCGAGCCGGTCCAGTCCCGGTACGGGATGCGGGGCGACCGTCCGCAGCCCCAGCAGCGCTGGCTGCCCGAGCTGTGGAACGGCCAGGCGTGGCAGCTGTGCGGCACCCCGCGCCGCGACCGCCGCGAGGCCGAGCTGTACATCGCGGCCCAACTGCGCGCGCCCCGCGCCGCCATGGCGTACCGGCTCGTCCACGAGTTCACGGACTACGAGGTACTGCGGGTGTGGGGGACACCGGTACGGGTGGACATCGAGCCGATGGGCGGCATCTGAGTCCGGCCTTCGCGTAGTACTATGCCCGCAGTGGTTCAGTTGTAGTACTACGCCTGGAGTGTTTTCCCCATGGTGAGACGGAACGACGAACGTCGCGCCGCCCTCGTGGACGCCGCGATCGAGGTACTGGCCGAACAGGGCGCCCGGGGCCTGACCTTCCGCGCGGTGGACACGAAGGCCGCCGTCCCGGGCGGCACCGCGTCCAACTACTTCGCCAACCGCGACGACCTGCTCACCCAGGCCGGCGCCCGCGTCTACGAGCGGCTCCACCCCGACGAGGCCACCATCGCCCGCCAGCGGACAGCCGGCCGCGACCGGGACACCTACGTCGCCCTGATGCGCGAACTGGTCGACCGCATCGCCTCGTTCCGCACCGGCTACCTCGCGCTGCTGGAACTCCGCCTGGAGGCCACCCGCCGCCCCGAGCTGCGCGCTGTCCTGACCGAACGCATCCGCGCCGACGTCGCCGCCAACGTCTCCTACCACGAGGCGTCCGGCCTCCCCGGCGACGCGATGGCCGTCAAGCTGCTCTACCTCGCCCTGAACTGGCTGATCGTCGAACAGCTCACCCTGCCGGACGTCTTCACCCCGGCCGAGCGCGACGAGCTGGTGGCGGCGGCGGTCGAACGCATCGTGGCACCGGACTAGCCACTAGCCCCGCACACTCTCGCGGTTGGTCTCGCGCAGCCGGGCCCGCATCACCTCCTCCGGCTGCGCATCCACCACCGCCTCCTTCGGACAGTCCCACTCCCGGCCCCCGCCGACCGGACGCAACCGCACACTGCCGCCGACATGCCCCACCACCTCCCCCACGCGCCCGTCCCGCACGTCCACGGCATGCGTACCGACCGCCGGCCGCTCACCCCGCACCACCGACGCCAGCCGCTCGGCGACCCGGACGTTGCAACGCCCCAGGTCGACCAACGCGAACGGCTCCTCGCTCGCGCCGGTCACCGGATCGACGCACAGGGACGGCAGTACGACTCCGGCACCCACGAGGGCCTGCCGCAAGGACTCGACGACTTCTTCGGTCGACCGCACGTTCTCCCACCTCCACGCTGAGTTCGTGATTCACGACACAGCGTGTCCGTTCCGCCTCTAACCTGGCCATACAGGGCGCCCCAACAACCCTCGTTGTACGACCGGGAGTTCCGTTGCCATGCCTGGACCGAAAGACCTCGACCCTTCGTCGTCCCCCCGCGCCCTCCTGGGCGCCGAGCTACGGCACGCCCGCGAGAAGGCCGGGCTGAGCCAGGAGGAGCTGGGCGGACGGCTGTTCGTCAGCGGCTCGTTCATCGGGCAGTTGGAGTCCGGTACGCGCAGGATGCAGCCGGAGTACGCGCGGTTGCTGGACGAGGCGCTGGGGACGGAGGACTTCTTCCAGCGCAACTGCACGGCTTCGGCGAAGTCGAAGTATCCCGAGCATTTCGCTGAGGCCGCGGAGGCGGAGGCGACTGCTACGGAGATCAGGGAGTACGCGCCCCTTCTCATCCCCGGCCTGCTGCAAACTCCCGCGTACACGCGGGCGGTGTGTCGCGCGTACCAGCCCACGGCGCCGAACGCGGTGATCGAGGAGCTGGTGGCAGCGCGGATGGATCGGACGCGTCTCCTTGACGATCCAACAGAGCCTCTGTTGTGGGTGGTACTGGACGAAGCCGCGCTGCGGCGGATCACCGGCGGGCGCGCGGTGATGGCCGAGGCCCTCGACCACATCGTCGGCCTGGTACGCCGAAACCGGATCATCGTGCAGGTGCTGCCGTTCGACGCGGGAGCGCATGCTTCGCTGGAGGGCGCCATCAAGCTGATGGACTTCGAGGACGCGCCGCCGCTGGTGTACTTCGAGGGCGTCGGCACCGGACGGCTGGAGGACGAACCCGCTGTCGTGCGCTACCAGCGGCACACATACAGCCTCCTCTCGGCCTGCTCGCTGTCCCCGAAGAACTCCCTGGCTCTAGTCGAGGCGATGGCGCAGGATTACGCCCATGAGGAACAACCCTGAGCTCCATCTGGACTGGCACAGGTCCAGCTACAGCGGGGGAAGTGGGGGCAATTGTCTGGAAGCAGCCATGAACAACCCCACCATCGTCCCCGTCCGCGACAGCAAGAACCCCCACGGCCCGAAACTCCTGTTCCGAGCCGACGCCTGGACTGTCTTCGTCAGCGACCTCAAGGCGTCCCCGGCCTACAAGTGACCGTGGAGCCACTCGCTTCTTGGCCAGTGTCGTGCTTCCACGACCCGAGTAAAGGGCGCTTCGCGTCGGCTGCGCCGATCGGCCTGCGGCCGACCCTTGACTCGGCTCGCTCCAGCACGAGGGAGAAGCGAGCGAGCGGTCCGGGGAAAGTGGTGGCCCGGGCACGCCGGTCCCCTGAGTCGGCTCCCGGCTCCCCGGCGTGACGGAGCGCGCTCGCGCCTCACCAGCACGCCGGGAGAGCTTAGCGGCTTGCGGCGGGTGGGTGGTGCGGTGGCGCACCGGCTCCGGTGGCGGCACGCCCCGCCGTCTCGGCGACTACCGGTGGGTGGGCGCGGAGGGTGGTGGAGGGCGTGGAGGGGGTGACGCGTGTACGCAGGATGAGCGGGTTGCGTGTGGGCGATGGGTGGGACAAACGCTCCAATCAGCCCCGCGAGCACCGCCTCACGCCGCGCCGCCCCTGGCCTGGCCAGGCCAGGCCAGGCCAGGCCAGGGGGCCCTCCCAAAAAGCGAGGACACTTCGGGCCGAAGTGTCCTCGCTTTTCGAGAACACCCCCGCCCCCACCTACTCACCGCAAGCCGCTGAGACGGCCCGGCGTGCATGCGAGGTGCGAGCGCGCCCCACAGCCCCGGGTCGTCACGCAGCCGACGTAAGGGACCGGCGTACCCGGGCCACCGCTTTCCCCGGGCCGCCCGCACGCTTCTCACCCGTGGTGGAGCGAGCCGGGTCAAGGGTCGGCCGCAGGCCGATCGGCGCAGCCGACGCGCAGCGCCCTTGACGCGGGTCGCGGAGGCACGACACTGGCCAAGAAGCGGGCGGCCCCCACGGTCACTTGGAAACCGGGGGGGCCGTGAGGCCGGCTCTCACTCCCCCGGCTTCAGCAGAGGCAGCGCCGCGAACTCGTGGCCCTCCCACAGCCGCCTCGACGCCTCCTCCGGGTACGGCGCCACGGCCGGCTCCGCGTCCAGGACCTGGACCAGGCGCCGTTCCGTGTCGTACGCGGGCCAGCCGGGGTCGCCGGTGCGCGCGAACGCGGTCCACGAGGACCGGAAACGGGACGACAGGGCGAGCGCCTCCGGGGACGGCTCCGTGCCGGAGAACAGCAGCAGTCCCAGGTCGGCCTGGAAGGTGCCGAACAGGAGGGGGACGTCCAGGGCGTGGCAGGCGCCGAGGACACCGTCGTTGGCCGGGGCTTGCCAGGTCAGCTCGTAGACGAACGCCCGGCCCCCGCCCGCGAGGTGCGCCTCGGCCAGGTGCAGGGACGGCATGGCGAACAGCCAGTCGGTCTGGACGCGTTCGTACAGGTCGTTCGCGGAAGCATCGGGGTAGGCGGCGCGGTAGGCCGCCTCGCCGCCCGGCGCGTACAGCCGCAGCGCCTTGCTCGCGCGTTCGTCGGTGATCTGGCCGAGCTTGCCCGCCATGGCGGTGAACAGGCGGTTCTCGTCGCGGTTGTGGCCGACGACCAGGTCGACGTCCCGGGACGCGCCGGACGCCAGCGCCTGCCACGGCGTGACCGGCAGGACGTCGCCGTCGACGACCGGCGAGTACGGGGTGACCGTCGGCGCGGCCTGCCCCCAGCGGTCCACGTACTGGGGCATCCGGGGCGCGAGGGTCTGGCCCGCCTTGACCAGTTCGGCCGGGTCCACGGCCGCCAGGTCGGCGACGGTCGGGCGCAGCCCCAGCTCGGCGGCGAGGACGGTGCCGACGTCCCGGGCGAGTTCGTCGGAGAAGAAGGTGCCCGGGACGCTCTGGGCGATGGCGCGGTGGAAGAGTCCGGCCGCGCGGGGCATGGCGAGCAGGGAGGCGACGGAACCGGCGCCCGCCGACTCACCGAAGATTGTGACCAGGTCCGGGTCACCGCCGAACGCCGTGATGTTGTCCCGCACCCACTCCAGCGCGGCCACCTGGTCGAGCAGGCCCCGGTTGGCGGGGGCGCCCTCGATGTGGGCGAAGCCCTCCATGCCGACGCGGTAGTTGAAGGTGACGACGACGAGGTCTCCGTCGGCGGCGATGCGGCGGGCGTCGTAGCCGGGGCTGCCGGAGTGGCCGAACTTGTAGGCGCCGCCGTAGATCCACACCATCACCGGGCGGCGGGCGGCCGGGTCGGGTTCGGGGGTCCAGATGTTGACCGTCAGCCAGTCGTCGCCCTCGGGGTGGGCGGCGGGCGGGCCCGCGACCCCCGCGTCCTGCGGAGACGGCGGGCCGAAGGCGTACGCCTCACGTATGCCGGACCAGGGGCGGGCGGGACGCGGGGCGGTGAAGCGGGCCTCGCCCACGGGTGGTTCGGCGAACGGGATGCCGCGGAAGACGGTCAGGCCGTCCTCCGCCCGCCCGCGCACCGAACCGGCGGCGGTGCGCACCACGGGGTCAGGGACCTCGGGATTCGTCATGGATCACTCCCTCACTGGACGCCGCGGAACGTACGTACGGCAGTAGTTGGTGATCCCACGGACTTTACGCCGCGGTGCGCGACCGGACCGGGCAGGGTCAGCTCAGGGACTTCAGCGAGGCCGCGTCGTACGGGGCGAGCGCGTCGAAGTTCCCGGCGAGGACCTTCTCGGCCCACCGCGGGTCCTGGAGCAGCGCGCGGCCGACGGCGACGACGTCGAACTCGTCGCGCTCCATACGGTCGAGGAGGTTGTCGAGGCTGCCGATCGGGGCGCCCTCGCCCTGGAAGGCCTTGGTGAAGTCGCCGTCCAGGCCGACCGAGCCGACGGTGATGGCGGTCTTGCCGGTGAGCTTCTTGGTCCAGCCGGCGAGGTTGAGGTCGGAGTCGTCGAACTCGGGACGCCAGTAGCGGCGGGTGGAGGCGTGGAAGGCGTCGACACCGGCCGAGGCGAGCGGGGCGAGGATCGCTTCCAGCTCCTCGGGGGTCTCGGCGAGGCGGGCGCCGTACGCCTCCTGCTTCCACTGCGAGTAGCGGAAGATCACGGGGAACTCGGGCGAGACGGCGTCGCGCACGGCGGCCACGATCTCGGCGGCGAAGCGGGTGCGGGAGACCGGGTCGCCGCCGTAGGCGTCGGTGCGGCGGTTGGTGCCCGCCCACAGGAACTGGTCGAGGAGGTAGCCGTGGGCGCCGTGCAGTTCCACGCCGTCGAAGCCGATGCGCTCGGCGTCGGCCGCGGCCTCGGCGAAAGCGCCGATGACGTCGTCCAGGTCGCGCTGGGTCATCGCCCTGCCGGTGACCTCGTCCTCGCCGATGCGCAGGCCGGAGGGGCCGACGGCGGGGGCGTCGGGGAAGGGCTGGTCGCCCTGCTTGCGGACCATGCCGATGTGCCACAGCTGCGGCACGATCGTGCCGCCCGCCGCGTGCACCGCCTCCGCGACCTTCGCCCAGCCGGCCAGCTGCTCCTCGCCGTGGAAGCGCGGGACGGTGTCGCTCTGCCCGGCCGAGTCGTGGCCGACGTACGTGCCCTCGGTGACGATCAGGCCGACACCGGCGGCGGCGCGGCGTGAGTAGTACGAGACCACGTCGTCGCCGGGGACGCCGCCCGGGGAGAACATCCGGGTCATCGGCGCCATCGCGATGCGGTTGGGCACGGTCAGTCCGTTGATGGTGGCCGGGCGGGCGAGGATCTGGGCTGCGCGCGAGGCGGCGTGGGGGGCGGTGACGGTCACGTGGGGGCTCCTGGGGGTACCGGGTGGTATGTGCGCCTGCATTGATCGTGCCTCCACGACAACGGGCGCACCCCTCGTGGCCATTCCGCCCGCGGCTCCCGGTCCGGCGTGATCCACGGCACATCGCGGGCGAGCGGATGAGCGGATGAGCGGATGGAGACGGCTCCGGGAAACGCCCGAGGGCGGCACCCCCTGCCGGAACAGGGGGTGCCGCCCTCGGTGTGAAGGACGGTGATCGACCGGGGTCGATCAGAAGTCCATGTCACCGCCCGGCATGCCGCCCGGAGCGCCGCCAGCGGCGGCCTTCTCCGGCTTGTCGGCGATGACGGCCTCGGTGGTGAGGAACAGCGCGGCGATGGAGGCGGCGTTCTGCAGGGCAGAGCGGGTCACCTTCGCCGGGTCGATGATGCCTTCGGCGATCATGTCGACGTACTCACCGGACGCGGCGTTGAGGCCGTGGCCGACGGTCAGGTTGCGGACCTTCTCCACGACGACGCCGCCCTCGAGACCACCGTTGACGGCGATCTGCTTCAGCGGGGCCTCCAGGGCGAGCTTCACGGCGTTGGCGCCGGTCGCCTCGTCACCCGAGAGCTCCAGCTTCTCGAAGACCTGGGAGGCCTGGAGCAGGGCCACGCCGCCACCGGCGACGATGCCCTCCTCGACGGCCGCCTTCGCGTTGCGAACGGCGTCCTCGATGCGGTGCTTGCGCTCCTTGAGCTCGACCTCGGTGGCGGCACCGGCCTTGATGACGGCCACGCCGCCGGCCAGCTTCGCCAGGCGCTCCTGGAGCTTCTCGCGGTCGTAGTCCGAGTCGCTGTTCTCGATCTCGGCGCGGATCTGGTTGACCCGGCCCTGGACCTGGTCGGCCGAGCCGGCGCCGTCCACGATCGTGGTCTCGTCCTTGGTGATGACGACCTTGCGCGCGCTGCCCAGGAGGTCGAGCGTGGCGTTCTCGAGCTTGAGGCCGACCTCCTCGGAGATGACCTCACCACCCGTGAGGATGCCGATGTCCTGGAGCATCGCCTTGCGGCGGTCGCCGAAGCCCGGGGCCTTGACGGCGACGGACTTGAAGGTGCCGCGGATCTTGTTGACGACCAGGGTCGACAGGGCCTCGCCCTCGACGTCCTCGGCGATGATCAGCAGCGGCTTGCCCGACTGCATGACCTTCTCCAGGAGCGGCAGCAGGTCCTTGACGTTGCCGATCTTGGAGTTGGCGATCAGGATGTACGGGTCGTCGAGCGACGCCTCCATACGCTCCATGTCGGTGGCGAAGTACGCCGAGATGTAGCCCTTGTCGAAGCGCATACCCTCGGTGAGCTCCAGCTCCAGACCGAAGGTCTGGGACTCCTCGACGGTGATGACGCCTTCCTTGCCGACCTTGTCCATGGCCTCGGCGATGAGCTCGCCGATCTGGGTGTCGGCGGCGGAGATGGAGGCCGTGGAGGCGATCTGCTCCTTGGTCTCGACGTCCTTCGCCTGCTCGAGGAGGGCGGCGGAGACGGCCTCGACGGCCTTCTCGATACCGCGCTTCAGGGCCATCGGGTTGGCACCGGCGGCGACGTTGCGCAGGCCTTCCTTGACCAGGGCCTGGGCGAGAACGGTCGCGGTGGTCGTACCGTCACCGGCGACGTCGTCCGTCTTCTTGGCGACTTCCTTGACCAGCTCGGCGCCGATCTTCTCGTACGGGTCCTCGAGCTCGATCTCCTTGGCGATGGAGACACCATCGTTGGTGATCGTGGGGGCGCCCCACTTCTTCTCGAGGACGACGTTGCGGCCCTTGGGGCCGAGCGTCACCTTGACGGCGTCCGCGAGCTGGTTCATGCCGCGCTCGAGGCCGCGCCGTGCCTCCTCGTCGAACGCGATGATCTTGGCCATGTGAAGTGGTCCCTCCAGGACTGGGGGTGATTCCTTCGGACCGCGCCCGCGCCCGCGACGGACGGCTCGCCGGCCTGGCGGTTCCTTCCCCACCCGGCCCGCGGACCTCACCGACTCGGTCCTTCGTTGTCACTCTCACCTTCAGAGTGCTAACGCAATGATTAGCACTCGCCCCTGCCGAGTGCAAGCGCCTCTCGGGGATCGGTGCGGGTTCCGGGCAGACCGAAGGGCCCGCACCCCATGGGGTGCGGGCCCTTCGGAGAAGACCGCTGACTTGCCGTGGTCGCGCGTCTCAGGCGCTGAGGCGAACCATGTCGGCCTGCGGGCCCTTCTGACCCTGCGAGATCTCGAACTCGACCCGCTGGCCTTCTTCGAGGGTGCGGTAGCCGTCCATCTGAATCGCGCTGTAGTGGACGAAAACATCCGCACCACCGTCGACCGCGATGAAGCCGTACCCCTTCTCCGCGTTGAACCACTTGACGGTGCCCTGAGCCATGCCTAACTCCCCTATTACTGGCCCTTGCACAGATCCGCACTTCGCGGACCCGGGTCAGACCTCACCCCCCACGACTGGGGGCGTGCGCCGGAACGCGTCGACCGCGGCTGAATGTACTTGTCCAACTGCCCTCTGCAACAGGTCAGTCGGACGAGAAATCTGGACGCGCTCGGTCCGGAATGTGGCGAGAATTCGCCTGAATTCGGGTCAAGTTGGGTTCCACAAAGGGAACAAAAGCCGCGAAATACGCCCACATTTTGGCTATTTCTTGTCGGGCGGGCGGCAGGAAGTCGAAGTTCCCGATCTCTCGATCGGGAGCGCGTTCCCCAACTCTACCGCGCTCAATCACATGGAATTGCCCCCTCCGTTTCTCTTACGGAGAGGGCAATTCGTACTACGACGCGTATCAGCCGCCGGCGACCGCCGGGATGATGGAGACGCCGACGCCGTCCGGGGTCGCGGTCTGAAGGCCCTGCTCGAAGCGGACGTCGTCGTCGTTGACGTAGACGTTGACGAAGCGACGCAGCTTGCCCTGGTCGTCCAGGACACGGGCGGCGATACCGGTGTGGTTCTTCTCCAGGTCGGCGATGACCTCACCGAGGTTCGCGCCGTCGGCGGCGACCTCGGCCTTGCCGCCGGTGTAGGTGCGCAGGATGGTCGGGATGCGAACGGTCACGCTCATGCGAGGCCAGCCTCTCGGAAGGAGTCCAGGTTCGGGCGGATGGTGGCGGTGAGGCCGGTGCCGGCCACCGCGTCGAGGGTCTTCAGACCGTCGCCGGTGTTGAGGACGACGGTGGTGAGAGACGGGTCCAGGACGCCGTCCTCGATCAGCTTCTTCGTGACGCCGACCGTCACGCCGCCCGCCGTCTCCGCGAAGATGCCCTCCGTGCGGGCCAGCAGCTTGATCGCGTCCACGACCTGCTCGTCGTTCACGTCCTCCACGGCGCCACCGGTGCGGCGCGCGATGTCGAGGACGTAGGGGCCGTCGGCCGGGTTGCCGATCGCCAGGGACTTGGCGATGGTGTCCGGCTTCTGGGGGCGTACGACGTCCTGGCCGGCCTTGTACGCGGTGGACACCGGCGAGCAGCCCTCGGCCTGGGCGCCGAAGATCTTGTACGGCTTGTCCTCGACCAGACCGAGCTTGATCAGCTCCTGCAGACCCTTGTCGATCTTCGTGAGCTGGGAGCCGGAGGCGATCGGCACGACGAGCTGGTCGGGCAGCCGCCAGCCGAGCTGCTCGCAGATCTCGTACGCGAGGGTCTTGGAGCCCTCCGCGTAGTACGGCCGCAGGTTGACGTTGACGAAGCCCCAGCCCTCGCCGGCCGGGTCGCCGATCAGCTCGGAGCAGAAGCGGTTCACGTCGTCGTAGTTGCCCTGGATACCGACCAGCTCACCGCCGTACACGGCGGCCATGACGACCTTGCCCTGCTCCAGGTCGTGCGGGATGAACACGCAGGAGCGGAAGCCGGCGCGGGCGGCGGCGGCGCCGACGGCGCCCGCGAGGTTGCCGGTGGAGGAGCAGGAGAGGGTGGTGAAGCCGAAGGCGCGGGCGGCCTCGATGGCCTGTGCGACGACGCGGTCCTTGAAGGAGTGCGTCGGGTTGCCGGAGTCGTCCTTGACGTACAGACCGCCGGTGATGCCCAGCTCGCGGGCCAGGTTGTCGGCCTTGACCAGCTTGGTCCAGCCCGGGTTGATGTTCGGCTTGTCGGCCACGTCGGCGGGGACGGGCAGCAGCGGGGCGTAACGCCAGATGTTCGCGGGGCCCGCTTCGATCCGCTTGCGGAGTTCCTCGGTGTCGTACGCCGAGAAGTCGTAGGCGATCTCCAGCGGGCCGAAACACTCCTCGCAGGCGAAGACCGGGCCGAGGGGCACGCGGTGACCGCACTCGCGGCAGGTGAGCGCCGCGGCGGGACCCAGGTCGACCGGGGAGGCGGCGGAGGGGGTGGAAGCGGTGGTGTCGGTGGTGCTTTCGACAGTCTTCACAGCCATGTGAGGCGAGGCCCTTTCTCCTCATCTTCCTCACGACGCATCTCGCCGTGAGACGGATTTGGCACCTTCCCTAGCCGGGAGCCTCGCCACGTCCGCGTGACAAGAACCGACTGGAGGGTTGCCGGGGCTTCAACGGGCCGTATCCCTCTGCCCCTCTGGATGAGCGGTCTTCAGTTGTTGTTCGCGCGGCGACCCCGGCATGCGATGGTCACCCGCGTTGTTCAAGACTGTAACCGACGGCCATGGCTGTCGAGATAGTCGTCCGAACCGCGAGATGGATCACAGAAGGAGCCGGAGACCGTGCTGGAAGAAGTCGAGCGCTGGCTGAGCGCACGCTCCTGGTCCGTGGCGGACCGGCCGATCCAGCAGCTCATGGCCGCCAAGCACGCCACCGGGCAGTCGGTCAGCGTGGTGCTCCCCGCCCTCGACGAGGAGGCGACCGTCGGCGGCATCGTCTCGGTGATCCGGCGGGAGCTGATGGAGCGGGTGCCGCTCGTGGACGAGCTGGTGGTCGTGGACTCCGGGTCCAGGGACGGTACGTCGGCGGTGGCCGCGGCGGCGGGCGCCCGGGTCGTGCACCGCGACGCGATCCTCCCCCGCGTCCCGGCCGTGCCGGGCAAGGGCGAGGTGCTGTGGCGCTCGCTGCTGGTGACCGGCGGCGACATCGTCTGCTTCGTCGACGCGGACCTGCGCGAGTTCTCGGCCGACTTCGTCTCCGGGATCGTCGGCCCGCTGCTCACCGAGCCGGACGTGCACCTCGTGAAGGCCATGTACGACCGGCCCCTCGGCGCCGCTCCCGGCCAGGGCGGCCGGGTCACGGAACTCATGGCCCGTCCGCTGCTCAACATGCACTGGCCGCGGCTGGCCGGCTTCGTCCAGCCGCTCGGCGGCGAGTACGCGGCCCGCCGCTCCCTCCTCGAACAGCTCCCTTTCCCCGTCGGCTACGGAGTCGAACTGGGCATGCTGGTCGACGCCCTGCACCTGGTGGGCCTGGACGCCCTCGCACAGGTCGACGTCGGCGTCCGCAGGCACCGGCACCAGGACGGCCAGGCACTGGGCCGGATGTCCGCCGCGATCTACCGCACCGCCCAGCTCCGGCTGGCCCGCGGCCACCTGGTCCGGCCGTCCCTCACCCAGTTCGAGCGGGGCACCGACGGCTTCGAGCCACGCACGTACTCCGTGGACACCGAGGAACGGCCCCCCATGACGGAGATCGCGGAGTACGCGGCCCGGAAGGTGGCGTGAACACCGGAAACGTACGTTTGAGCGTTTCGCGGCCGGGCTAGGTTGAGGCGTATGGCTTCAAGCTTCGGTGCTGCTCAGGTACTGGTCGCCTCCAACCGGGGGCCCGTCTCGTACGAGGTGCGGGAGGACGGTTCGCTGCACGCCAAACGCGGCGGTGGCGGACTGGTCTCCGGACTGTCGGCCATCGGGCCGGACGCGGGGGCGCTGTGGGTGTGCTCCGCGCTCGGCGACGGCGACCGCGAGGCGGTACGGCGCGGGGCCGGCGAGGACGGCGTACGGATGCTGGACGTACCGGCCGACGTGCACGCGGACGCGTACAACGGCATCGCCAACTCCGTGCTCTGGTTCGTGCACCACATGCTCTACCAGACGCCGCTGGAGCCGGTCTTCGACGCGGAGTTCCGGCGGCAGTGGGCCTCCTACGAGGCGTACAACCGGGCCTTCGCCGAGGCGCTGGCCGAGGAGGCGGCCGAGGGCGCGGTCGCGATCGTGCAGGACTACCACCTGACGCTGGTGCCGGGGATGCTGCGGGAGCTGCGGCCGGACCTCAGGATCGGGCACTTCTCGCACACGCCGTGGGCGCCGGTCGACTACTTCAGGCTGCTGCCGGACGACATCGCGGAGCAGGTGCTGCGGGGGATGCTGGGCGCCGACCGGCTCGGGTTCCTCACCCGCCGGTGGGCCGACGCGTTCACCGCGTGCTGCGACGCCGTGGTGGGCGGTGTCGCTGGCACCGAGATCGGCGTGCACGGGCTCGGGGCGGACGCGGAGTTCCTGCGGCAGCGGTCGCACGAGGCCGACGTGGACGAGCGGATGGCGGCGCTGCGGGCCGAGATCGGGGCGGCCCCTGACGGGAGCGCGCGCCGGACGATCGTGCGGGTGGACCGGACCGAGCTGTCGAAGAACATCGTGCGGGGGCTGCTGGCGTACCGGGAGTTGCTGGCCGGGCGGCCCGAGTGGCGCGAGCGGGTCGTGCACGTCGCCTTCGCCTACCCCTCGCGGCAGGACCTCGCCGTGTACCGGGACTACACGGCCGAGGTGCGGCGGGTGGCCGAGTCGATCAACGACGAGTTCGGGACGGCCGGGTGGACGCCGGTCGTGCTGCATGTGAAGGACGACTTCGCGCGGTCGCTGGCGGCGTACCGGCTGGCGGACGTGGCGCTGGTCAACCCCGTCCGGGACGGGATGAACCTCGTCGCCAAGGAGGTGCCGGTCGTCTCCGACGAGGGGTGCGTGCTGGTGCTGTCCCGGGAGGCTGGGGCGTACGAGGAGCTGGGCGAGGACGCGGTGGTGGTGAATCCGTACGACGTGTCGGGGACGGCGGAGGCGTTGCACGAGGCGTTGTCGGTCGGTGCCGGGGAGCGGGCGGAGCGGGCGAAGAGGTTGGCGGCGGCGGGGACGGCGTTGCCTCCGGCGCGGTGGTTTCTTGAGCAGTTGAGGGCGTTGCGGGGCTGAAGGGGGCGTTGCGGGGCCGAGGGGGCGTTGCGCTGCCCGGCGTGGCCGGGTGCCGCCTGCGCCCACCCGTGCCGCCCTAGGCGGCACGAATGCCCGCAGGCTGCGGCGGGGGGCGGGCGGCTGCTCGCAGGCTGCGGGGGCGTGGGCGGCTATGTGAGGCGCGTTGCCAAGGCTCGCAGGAGGTGCACCACGCCCTGCGGGCCGTCGACCACCACGTCCGCTCGTTTTCTCAGGTCCGGGACCTCGTCGCTGCCGCTGCAGACCAGGAGGCCGGGGGTGGCCTCCGTGCGGAGGGTGTCGACGGCCGTGAAGGCGGGGAGGTCGCCGAGGTCGTCGCCGGCGTAGAGGACGGCCCTCGCGTCCAGCTCGCGGACGTACTCCCGCAGGGCGGCGCCCTTGTCCATGCCGGGTGGGCGCAGTTCCAGGACCATGCGGCCCGGTTCGACGATCAGGCCGTGGCGGGCGGCGAGGTCGGTGAGGGGGGCGCGCAGGACGTCGAAGGCGGCCTGGGGGTCGGGGGCGCGGCGGGTGTGGACGGCGACCGCGTGGCCCTTCTCCTCGATCCACGTGCCCTGCCCCGCCCCGGAGCGCTCCAGCAGTCCTGGCAGCTCGGCGCGGACGGCGGCGACGCCGGGGTGCGGTTCGGGGGTGGTGAGGGTGCCGGTGGCGGCGTCCCAGCGCTCGGCGCCGTAGTGGCCGAGGACGACGAGGTGGTCCAGGCCGGGGACGTCGGCGAAGCCGCCGTGGCGGACCGCGACCTCGGCCGGGCGGCCGGTGATCACCGCGACGGAGGCGACCTTCGGGGCGAGGGCCGCGAGCGCCGGTACGGCGTCCGGGTGGGCGCGGGCCTGATCGGGGTCGGCGACGATCGGGGCGAGCGTGCCGTCGAAGTCGAGGGCGATCACCGCGCGGCCGGGATCGGCGAGGAGGGCGTCGAGCCCTTCGCGTCCGGCCGCCGTCGCGGGGGTCGGCAGGTGGCCCGGGGAGTCGTCACGGGTGGAGTCCTGGTGGCTGCCCATACCGCGAACCTATCCCGCCGGCGCGGGGGACACGCATCGCTCGGGCGCCTCGCGACGGACACCGGCCGGCCCGGCGGACGCGCCGACCCGCCCGGCGGACGCCGACCCGCCCGGCAGACGCCGACCCGCCCGGCGGACGCCGACCCGCCCGGCGGACGCCGACCGACTTCGCGGGACGCCGACGGCCCGCGACCGCCGCGGCCCATGACCGTCCGGGGCCGCCGAGAGCCGCCCCGGGGTTCTTCACCCGTCCCCGCCGGCGGCGTCACCGCTCCGAGCGGCGCGACTCCCGTACGCGGCGCAGGCGGTTGACCGTCACCGGGTCGGCCGCCAGGGCGCGGGGGTCGTCCAGGAGGGCGTTGAGGAGTTGGTAGTAGCGGACGGGGGCCAGGCCCAGCTCCTCGCGGATCGCGCGCTCCTTCGCGCCGGGGCCGGGGAAGCCGCGGCGTTCCAGCGCGAGGATGTCGCGCTCCCTCTGTCCCAGGTCCATGGACGGCACCGTAACGCCCGCCACCGACAGCGGGCCGCTACTCCGCGCTGCCCGCCCGCATCGCCGTCGCCTGGATCTGGCCGAGTACCTCTTCGGGGCTGCCGCCGGAGGCCACCGCCTGGCCGATGTGCTTCTTGACGTCCGCGCTGACCGAGGCCCAGGAGGTCTTGCCGACCGGGTAGAGCTCGGAGAGCAGCAGTTCGTCCAGGAAGGGCTTGAGGTTCTTGTCCTCCGCGGCCGTGCTCATGACCTGGGACGCGGACGTGGTCACCGGCAGCAGGTCGTACCGGCGGGAGAAGTCGAGGACGTTCTCGTCGCTGTAGACGAAGTCGAGGAAGTCGCCGATCTCCTCCTGGTGGCCGTTCTTCTTGAAGGCCGTCATCCAGTCGGTGACACCGAGCGTGTTCCCGCTCTCGCCGTCGATGCCGGGGGTGGTCACCATGCCGTACTTCACCCCCTTGTCGGAGGCCATCTTCATCAGCGAGGGGTGCCCGTTGAGCATGCCGACGTCGCCGTTCGCGAAGGCGGCGAAGGCGTCGGCCCGGTCGAGCTTGCCGGGGGCGACCGGGCCGGTGAGGCCCTTGCCGACCAGTTCGTCCCGGAGCCAGGTGAAGGTGGTGACGTTCTGCGGCGAGTCGACGGCGTAGGTGCCGACGTCGTCGGTGTAGCCGCCCCCGCCGCTGAGCATCCACTGCATCGTCTCGGCCTGTGCCTCCTCGGCGCCCAGCGGCAGCGCGTACGGGTACTTCACGCCCTCCGCGTCCAGCGCCTCGGCGGCCTCGGCCAGCTCGTCCCAGCTCTTGGGCGGCGTGATGCCGGCCTCGCTGAAGAGGGTCTTGTTGTAGAAGAGCACGCGGGTGGAGGCCGCGAAGGGCAGACCGTACTGCACGCCGTTGACCTGGCCCGCGCGGGCGAGCTGGGAGACGAAGTCGGCCTGGACCGGGATGGAGAGTACGTCGTCGGCGCTGTAGAGCAGGTCCTTGTCCGCGTAGTCGGAGTAGGCGCCGATCTGCGCCATGTCGGGCGCCTCGCCGGCCTCGACCATCTCGCGGACCTCGCGGTCGACGTCGCTCCAGGAGTGGACGGTGACGTCCACGTGCACGTCGGGGTGCTCGGCCTCGTAGGCCTTGGCCAGCTCGTCCCAGTAGTTCTGGGAGCCGTTGGCCTTGCTGTCGCCGTAGTCGGCGGCGACCAGTTTCAGCGTCACCTCGCCGGAGTCTCCGGTGAGCCCGCAGCCGCCGAGGACCGCTGTCATGCCCAGTGCGGACACCACCGCGATCGTTCCTGTCCTACGCCGCTGCACCCGAATCCCCAACCCTGCGCTTGTCCGCTTAACGGATTAAGGTCTACACCACGGCAGTGGACTAGACCTCTCCCGGGTCAACGGGCCACACTGTCCCCGTGAGACATGTCATCGCCCTCGATGTGGGCGGCACCGGGATGAAGGCCGCCCTGGCGGGGCCTGGGGGCGAGCTGCTGCACCAGGCCCGCCGGGCCACCGGTCGCGACCGCGGGCCCGACGCCGTCGTCGCGGGCATCCTGGACTTCGCCGCCGAACTGCGCGCCTACGGTGCCGACCGGTTCGGCGAGCCCGCCCGCGCCGCCGGTGTGGCCGTCCCCGGCATCATCGACGAGGAGCACGGCACCGCCGTGTACGCGGCCAACCTCGGCTGGCGCGACGTACCGCTGCGGGCGCTGCTCGGCGACCGGCTCGGCGGCATTCCGGTCGCCCTCGGTCACGACGTGCGCACCGGCGGGCTCGCCGAGGGGCGGATCGGGGCCGGGCAGGGCGCCGACCGGTTCCTGTTCGTGCCGCTGGGCACCGGCATCGCGGGCGCCATCGGCATCGACGGCCGGGTGGAGTCGGGCGCCCACGGCTTCGCGGGCGAGATCGGCCACATCGTCGTACGGCCCGGCGGCACCCCGTGTCCGTGCGGGCAGCGCGGCTGCCTGGAGCGGTTCGCGTCCGCGTCGGCGGTCAGCCAGGCGTGGGCCGAGGCGTGCGGTGACCCGGGCGCGGACGCCGCCGACTGCGCCAAGGCCGTCGAGTCGGGCGACGCCCGCGCGCTCGCCGTGTGGCAGGACGCCGTGGACGCGCTCGCCGACGGGCTGGTCACCGCGCTCACTCTGCTGGACCCGCGCGTCCTGATCATCGGTGGCGGCCTCGCCGAGGCGGGGGAAACCTTGTTCACACCGCTGCGGGACGCCGTCCGGCGGCGCGTCACCTTCCAGAAGCATCCGGAACTGGTCCCCGCGGCGCTGGGGGACACCGCCGGCTGCCTGGGTGCCGGGCTCCTGGCCTGGGACCTGCTCGGCACCGACCGTCCCGGCACCGAACCGACCGGCGCCCACCCGCCCGGTGCCGACCCACTCGGCACCGACCCACTCGGCACCGACCCACTCGGCACCACTCCCACAACCGCGACTCCCCCGGAGGTAACCACCTGATGGCCCCAAGCAAGGTTCTCGCCGGTGCCCGGGTGGTACTGCCCACCGGCACCGTGGACGACGGCCGCGTGATCGTCGACGGCACGCGGATCGCGGACACGGCGCCCCCGCAGGCCGAAGTCATCGACGTGTCGGGCCACTGGGTGGTCCCCGGCTTCGTCGACATCCACAACCACGGCGGCGGCGGCGCCTCCTTCACCGGCGGCACCGCCGAGGACATCCTCAAGGGCGTCCACACCCACCGCCTGCACGGCACCACCACGGTGGTCGCCTCCGCCGTCACCGGCGAACTGGACTTCCTCGCCAGGCAGGCCGGGCTGCTCGCCGAGCTGGCCCAGCAGGGCGACATCGCCGGCATCCACTTCGAGGGGCCGTTCATCTCCCCGTGCCGCAAGGGCGCGCACGACGAGCAGCTGCTGCGCGACCCCGACCCGGCCGAGGTCCGCAAGCTGGTCGACGCCGCGCACGGGCACGCGAAGATGGTGACGCTGGCCACCGAGCTGCCGGGCGGCCTGGACTCCGTACGGCTGCTCGCGGAGCACGGCGTGATCGCGGCGGTCGGGCACACCGACGCGACGTACGAGCAGACGGTCCAGGCCATCGACGCGGGCGCCACGGTGGCCACGCACCTGTTCAACGCGATGCCGCCGCTCGGCCACCGCTCCCCCGGCCCGATCACGGCGCTGCTGGAGGACGAGCGGATCACCGTCGAGCTGATCAACGACGGCACCCACCTGCACCCGGCCGCGCTCCAGCTGGCCTTCCACCACGCGGGCGCCGCCCGGGTCGCCTTCATCACCGACGCGATGGACGCGGCCGGCTTCGGCGACGGCCGCTACCTGCTCGGCCCGATGGAGGTCGAGGTCGCCGACGGCGTGGCCCGGCTGGTGGAGGGCGGCTCGATCGCGGGTTCCACGCTCACCCTGGACCGCGCCTTCAAGCGGGCGGTGACGGTGGACGGGCTGCCCGTCGAGGACGTCGTCGCGGCGATCTCCGCCAACCCGGCGCGGCTGCTCGGCATGGCCGACCGGGTCGGCTCCCTGGAGCCCGGCAAGGACGCCGACCTGGTGGTGCTGGACGACGCCTTCGACGTGCGGGGCGTGATGCGCCACGGCGCCTGGGTGGTCGAGCCCCAACTGGGCTGATCCGACGGGGGGACTGGGCCGACCGCCGTCCGTTTGGCATGATCGTGTCTTCGGAAAACATCTCCGGGGCAGACGGCCGGAGGCGATCGGGGGAGGTCGGTACCGGTGATCCTCACCGTCACGCTCAACACCGCTCTCGACATCACCTACCGGGTCCGGTCCCTGCGGCCGCACGCGTCCCACCGGGTCACCGACGTGACGGAGCGGGCCGGCGGCAAGGGGCTGAACGTGGCCCGGGTGCTGGCGGCCCTCGGGCACGAGGTGACGGTCACCGGTTTCGCGGGCGGCACCACCGGCGGCGTCGTACGCGAGGGACTGGCCGGCGTGCGCGGGGTGGCCGACGCGCTGGTGCCGGTCGCCGGGGCCACCCGGCGCACCATCGCCGTCGTCGACGAACGCACCGGCGACACCACCCAGCTCAACGAACCGGGCCCGGCCGTCGCACCGGCTGAGTGGAACGCCTTCCAGGACACGTACGAGGAGCTGCTCGCCGGTGCCTCCGCGGTGGCGCTGTGCGGCAGCCTGCCGCCGGGCGTCCCGGTGGGCGCCTACGCCGGTCTGGTGCGGTCCGCGCGCGCCGCGGGCGTGCCGGTGCTGCTCGACACCAGCGGGGAGCCGTTGCGGCGGGGCGTCGCCGCCCGCCCGGACCTGATCAAGCCGAACGCCGACGAGCTGGCCGAGCTGACCGGCTCGCACGAGCCGCTGCGGGCCACCCAGGCGGCCCGGCGCCGCGGCGCCCGCTCGGTGATCGCCTCGCTGGGCGCGGAGGGGCTGCTCGCGGTGACCCCGGAGGGCCGCTGGCGTGCCGCGCCCCCCGCCCACGTGCACGGCAACCCGACCGGCGCGGGCGACTCGGCGGTCGCGGGCCTGCTCTCCGGCCTGGTCGAGCACCTGCCCTGGCCGGACCGGCTGGCCCGCGCGGTCGCCCTGTCCGCGGCGACGGTCCTCGCACCGGTGGCCGGCGAGTTCGACCGGGGGGCGTACGAGGAGCTGACCCGCGGCATTGCGGTCACTCAGGAATTGAAAATCGCCTAGAATGCTCTACTTTCAGCCAGCACCGAATCAGCCCTTGCCTTCTTTCTAGTTGCTGCATACGCTAAGCGCGTCCACCAGCAGAAGCGAAATCGAGACACATACGAAGAAGGCAATAGCCACCACGGTCGGCATTGCAGGATCGGCCATGCTCATAGGGCTCGCCGGCGCCACTCCGGCGTCGGCTTATGAACTCTACGCGCACTGCAATACGACCGGAGCGTCCGGCGGAGTGACCGTTTGGGACTTCTACGGGGCCACGGACAGAATTGACCTCAGCATGTCAGTCGACGACATGAAGTCTGACAGCCATCACGTCAGTATTCGACTGCTCACAAAGAACCACGCCGGCACTGTCAAGTACTGGTCCTGGCACAAGAACACCAGCGGTAACGGTACGTCGAAGCGCTGGGAAACATACGCCAAGGACGACAGCGGAATCTTCGATGTCGGCATCCAGGTAGGTCGTTTCGAAGGCAGCACCATGCTGAACTCTTGCACCGACTGGTCATAGGTCATCTGAGAGATATAACAATACGAGGGCAGCCCTGAGACCAGACCCTTCTTAGCCAAGGTTCAGGATAGGCCGCTCTCAGCTAATAGGCCGCGTAATCTCTCGACGTCAATCCTTACCGCCATAAGGGCGTCGAGAGCTTACGCAAAAAACACGAAGAAAGCGCAGCGGCCTGTACTGCTGCTAACGCGGCGGCAACCGCGGCTATGCCATCCCGTAACGCAGTTTTTTGATGCCTGTTCGCGATCGGAGCGACTGGTCTTGCCATCCCCCAGTGCGGCCTCCACGCGCTCGTTCCGGCCCAAGGCAGGGCTCGCAGCCGCGCTGCTGTCATTCAACCCCATGCCAGGCATGTCCCCTAGCCGGCGGACCCGTGCGCTGGGAAAGCCGCATCGCGTCGCGCACCACAGCACCGGCTGATGCCGGCGTCCCGCCGCACCAGACCTGCTCACCGGCGGCGATGAGGTTTCGCGGCTTCCTGGGACCTGATCCGTCGGACAGGCGTCTACTGGCCCCAACCCAGCACGCCCACCGTCTCGCCCTCGCTCGTCTCTCCGTCGGTGCGGAAGCCCAGGCCCAGGTAGAAGCCCTCGGGACCGTTCGGGCCCGGATGCCACGTCACCCAGCACTCCTTGCCGCCGCGGCGGCGGACCTCCTCCGCCACCGACTCCACGGCGAAGCGGCCGTAGCCGCGGCCCTGTTCGCCGGCCGCGATGTTCAGCCGCCACAGGCCCGAGCGCAGGACGCTGCCGTCCTCGTACCAGTCGATGTCGAAGAAGGCCATCAGGAAGCCGACCGGACGGTCGCCGTCCACGATCAGCCGGGGCCAGGCGACGCCGTGATGGACGTACGCCTCGGCGAGGGACTTCACCACCGGGCTCACGGCGAACTCCTGCTCCGGGCGCACCCGGATGCCGGTGGCGGCCTCGAAGTTCGCGGAAGTGATCGTCTCCAGGCGGAGACCGGCGTTCGTCGTCATGCGCGCACCCTAAGCAGGCGGCGCGAGGATGGGCGAGTGAATTGCGGCTCAGCCCAACTGGCGGTACCGGCCCCGGAAGTACGTCAGCGGCCCCCCGTCCGCGCTCGGCAGCGAGGCGGTCAGCACCCGGCCGATGACCAGCACGTGGTCCCCGGCCGGCACCCGCTGCTCGGTGCGGCACTCCAGGGTGGCCAGGGCGCCCCCGGCCAGCGGCGCCCCGGTCGCTTCGCCGCGCACGTAGGGGATGTCCGCGAAGAGGAGGCGGTCGCTGATCCGGCCCTTCATCGCGAAGCGGCCCGCGATGTGCCGCTGGCTCTCGGAGAGCACGGAGACCGCCCACAGGGGCTGCTCGTCGAGCAGGTCGTCCATGCGGGAGCCCGTCCGCAGGCTGACCAGGACCAGCGGCGGGTCCAGGGAGACCGACATGAACGCCGTGGCCGTCATCCCGACGTCCTCGCCGCCCGGCGCCAGCGGGTCGTCGGCGTCGAGCGGCGGCTCCTGGGCGGTCACCAGGACCACGCCCGAGGCCAGCCGGGACATGGCGGCACGGAATTCCTCGTTGCTCACCCCCTCAGCATGCCCGGCGGCGGGCGACGGCAACGGGAACGCGGGGGACGCGTGGGACGTGAGAGAAGGAGTATTCGGCACCCCGCCACGCTAATCTCCGGGCCGTTCGCCGGACATCGGGCCCCGGTCCGAACCGGGACCTAGGACCACGGACGAAGACGTGCGCATACCTACAAAATTTGCGTTCAGTAAACGCACAGGGAAAACGCAGAAACTCCACTCAATTGTTCATCTTTTGCTGTGACTTGAGTCACAAGGGGCGGTAATTGTTGACCCTGTGTACCGAGTGGGGAGCGCGCTGTGATTCAGTGGCGGGGAACCTGCAAGGGCACCATCAGTAAGGGCGCCGGAGAGATCCCTTGATTCGCTGCGAGGTCTCGGGGGGAGGGCGAGCATGGAGACCGAGTCGGAGCCCTACGTCCGTCTTGCGTCCCTGCGGCAACTGCACCAGGCCATGGCCGACATGAACAAGGCCCGCAGCCTGGCCGACACCCTGCAGGCCGTCGCCGACGGCGTCGTCCAGGCCCTGGGGTACGAGCTGGCCTGCGTCAACCTGGTCCGTCCCGACGGCGACCTCGTCGTCGCCGCCTTCGCCGGCAACCCGGCCGCCGAGGCCCTCATCACCGGCCGCTCGGGCTCCCGCGAGTCCTGGGACCGGCGGCTGAACATGGGCGAGCAGTGGGGCGACCTGATCTTCATACCCCACACCGAGGGCTGGATCCTCGACGACGACGACGTCCCGCAGTGGTACACCGACGGACCCGCGCCCCGCTTCGAGGACGAGTGGCACCCCTCGGACCGGCTCTTCGCCCCGATGTACGCGCCCGGCCCGCAGGGCAGTGGCAACAGCGGCGAGCTGATCGGCGTCCTGTCCGTGGACCGGCCGCGCAACGGCCGCCGCCCCGGCGCCTGGGGCCGCGAGGCTTTGCAGATGTACGCGTTCCAGGCCGCCATCGCGATCAGCAACGCCCGGCTCCGCTCCAACATGCAGCGCGCCCTGGTCCGCCTGGAGCGCGACCAGCAGGCCCTGCGGGCCAGCGAGGAGAGCTTCCGGCAGGCCTTCGAGTACGCCCCCTCCGGCATGGCCATCGCCGAGATGGGCGGCGACCAGCACGGCCGGATCCTGCGCACCAACGACGCGCTCTGCCGCCTGCTGGGCCGCCCCGCCTCCGCGATGCGCCGCTACGCCTTCTCCGACCTCGTCCACCCCGAGGACATCGGCACCCTGCTGCGCACCTCCGCCGAGGGCGGCCGGGCCGAGCTGCGGCTGGGCCGCCGCGACGGCACCTACGTCTGGGTCTCGCTGCGCAACAGCGTCGTCGCCGACGCCGCCGACGGGCCGCGTTTCCTGCTCACCCACGTCGAGGACATAGAGGAACGCAAGCGCCGCGAGCTCCAGCTCGCCCACCGCGCCTCCCACGACTCCCTCACCGGCCTGCCCAACAGCGCCGAGCTGCGCTCCCGTCTCGCCGCCCGGCTGTGCCGGCGCCCGCAGACCTCGCACGCGGCCGTCGCCGACGCCATGGACGCGGCCTACGGGGACTCCGCCGTCTTCGACTCCGGCGGCCACACCTTCGACTTCGGCGCGGTCACCGAGCCGTACGGCGCCTACGACCACCATGTGCACGCCGTCGCCCCCGAGGACGGCCGCGACGACGGCACGAAGGGGCTCGCGGTCCTCTTCTGCGACCTGGACGGCTTCAAGTCGATCAACGACCGGTTCGGGCACAACGCCGGCGACACCGTGCTCATCGAGGTCGCCCGTCGGCTCAGCGGCGGCGTGCGCGACGGCGACACGGTGGCCCGGCTCGGCGGCGACGAGTTCGTGATCCTCGCCAACGGGCTCGGCCGGGCCGACGCCGAGGACCTCGCCGTACGGCTGCGCAACGAGATCATCCAGCCCATCCGGGCCGAGGGAAGGGCCGTCCGCGTGGGCGCCAGTTTCGGCATCGGGTGGGCCCACTGCGGCATGACGGCGGACGAAGTGCTGAAGTCAGCTGACGAACGGATGTACGTCGAGAAACGATCTCGTCCCAAACAGCATCGCCGAGCCGGATGATCACCAGGTCAGCGCCTTGATGCGGTCTGAGTCACCCTTTCGGGTCAGTGGGAGCGGGTAGGCTCGCCATCTCACACCCATACCGCACACGCACCGCATCTGGTTAGGAGACCTAGGGATGACGCCCGGCAACAACGGCGCGAGCACGCCCGAGGACGACGACCCCTTCGGCTACCTCTACGCCGACGGGCAGGCCAACGGGGCCCAGCCGCCGTCCGGTGGCTACGGCTACCCGAACTCGGTCAACCGGGTGCGTCCCGTCGGCACGCGGCAGTACGGAGCACCGCAGGGCCAGGCCGCCCCGCAGCAGCAGGGCACCTACGGCCAGCAGCAGGGCGCCTACGGCCGGCCGAACGCGCACTACGCGGCGCCGGAGACCTTCCCCGGCGGGGGTGCCCCCACCGCCCCGCAGCAGTCGGCGCACGGCGGGGGCGGCGGGCGCCGCGGCCCCAACACCAAGGGCCTGCTGATCGGCGCGGTCGCGGTCGTCGCCGCGGTGGTCATCGGCATCGCCGTGGCCATGACGAGCAGCGACTCGGAGGACGACAAGGGCGGCAACGAGGCGGGCGGCGGCACCGCCCCCACCCAGTCCGACACCACCGACCCGAGCCCGTCGGCGAGCGACGGCGCGGAGGAAGAGGTGGAGCTCCCGGCGACCGACGCCAAGGCGCTGAGGCTGTCGCCCGGTGTGACGACGGCCTCGGAGGCTGAAGGCGCCAAGGCCGATGGTGGCGTCTATGTACAGGGATTCAACCAAGTTGGAGCCCAGGCCACATGGACTGTCGATAGCATCCCGGAAGATGGAAAGTACACGCTGTATGTGGGATACGGCGTGCCGGGTAAGGATGCAAACGCGACGCTGGCAGTAAACGGCAAGCCTCAGACTCGCGCATTGAACATGGCCAACTTCGCCAAAGCCGCCGAGGGCGATTTGAGCGCTGGGTGGACGCAAACTTGGGCGAATGTTCAGCTAACCAAGGGAACTAATACCATCAAGCTCTCGTGTGAGCAAGGAAATCAATGCGACGTCAACCTGGACCAGTTGTGGCTTGAGGCAGGCTGGAAATAGGGTCGCCTATGACATCAGCTGCGTGCAACCGGAAATGCATCGGCTGGTCGAAGGGCCTACGTCCAGTCTCTCCCCGACCTTCGCTTCTTGGCCTCTGACCTTTTCTTCTTTTCACGGAGCCGATGCTCGTTAATCCCACGTGGAATCCGAGTCGGCCTGCGAGGCTTGGGCGGGGGCGCCGTTGCCTCGGCAAGGAGCGCCGCAAGACGCACGGCAGCGGTCTCGCGGTTACGCCACTGTGACCGATACTCGGAGACGCGTACACTGACGACCCCGTTGGCGAGACGGCCAGTCAGGTGCTTGAGCGCACGCTGTTTCCATGCCTCGGGCAGAGCATCAGTCCGCACCAGGTCGAAGCGCAACTCTACTTGCGAGTCAGTGGTGTTGACGTGCTGCCCGCCGGGACCCGACGATCGCGAGAAGCGCCACGTGAGCTCGGCCTCGGGAAGTACGACAGAGTCGCGGATGACATATGGACCAGACATGACGTCCATGTTCCCGGAACTGCTGGGCCCACGTCACGCGATTTTTCTTAGGACTGCACAACCAGTCTGGGGCAAGGTCACGTGCCCGGGAACTGAGAGAACCCGCTTCGCGTTCATACGGATGACGGTAACGTCATACCCATTGCGAAGCTCACTCCCCCGTAGCAAGGGAAGGGACTCCCAACAGTCACACGCTCCCCGGCACGACGGCCGGGGCCAGGACGCAGACCGGTCTGGCCTCTGTGTGACCAGCACCAGCCAACGCCTACAAGGAGGTGACCAGTTGGCTACGTTCCACGCAGGACTGAAGACCCACCAAGCTGTGCCTCCTCAGCAGCTTGCTCTGGAATTCGAGTCAGTAGACACCCCTAGGAGCCGGAACGAAACGGGACTCGAACGCTGCCGTCTGGCAGAACCCGGCGCGGAACATGTGCGAGAGGAGACCACCAGCGCTTCACCTGGCGCTTGTGGCGTCACCCCCAGGCCTCAATCGAGGGCTGGGGAGAAGCCGCGTGAGCGGTACCCATTCGTCATGGTGCTCGATAAATGCCACCAGCCCCTGCAGCCCTGTAGCCCTGCCAGGGCACGCCAGCTTCTCCAGCGGGGACGTGCCGTTGTCCACCGGCATACGCCTTTCGTCATCCGCCTCAAAGACCGTACCGTCGTCGAGTCGGACGTGGACGGGGTAGAAGTAGGTATCGACCCCGGCTCCAGGCACACTGGCATCAGCTTGTTCACCACACAGGCAGGCGAGAGGCGAGCGCGCTTCTCGGTACAGCTCGATCACCGCGGCCCGACCATTCGTCAGCGCATGGAACAACGGGCATCATTCCGGCGTCGCCGCCGGTCGTCTAACCTCCGTTACCGAGCCCCTCGCTTCCACAATCGGTGCCGATCGGAAGGCTGGGTCGCACCCAGCCTCAAGCACCGTGTCGTCACCACTGCATCGTGGGTGGACCGCCTCTGCCGTTGGGCGCCTGTGCGAGCGAGTCATGTGGAACAAGTCGTATTCGATACACGTGCGCTAAGCTCCGACCCACTCTTCGAGGAAAATCAGTCGCAGCAGGGTACATTGCGCGGCACCGAGGTACGTGAATATTTGCTCGCCAACTGGAACCATCAGTGTGCCTATTGTGGCGTGCAACACGTGCCGCTGAATATCGACCACATCGCGCCGAAGTCCCGAGGCGGCACGGACCGGGTATCTAATCTCACCGTGGCTTGCATTCCGTGCAACCAGGCCAAGTCGAACCGATCCGTGGAGGACTTTCTGGCAAGCAAGCCCAAGGTTCTCGCCAGGCTCCTCGCACAGGCAAAGTCTCCACTGAAGGACGCCGCCGCCGTCAACTCAACACGTCAGGCTCTGCGGCGTGAGCTGGACACACGGCTGCCGACCCACGGCGACAGTGGTGGGCGTACGAAGTGGAACCGTGTCCGCAACCACTTGCCGAAGACGCACACCCTCGACGCTCTCAGCGTCGGCAAATTCGATACTGTCACCGAGATGGTGTCCAAAGTCCTTGTCGTAGGTTGCACCGGACGCGGGACGCATACCCGGACCCGATCCGACCGGTATGGCTTCCCGCGCCTCCGTATGCCCCGGCAGAAGGCGTTCTTCGGCTACCGGACCGGTGACCTCGTTAAGGCCGTCATACCCAGTGGCAAATACGCCGGTACTCACACAGGGCGCGTCATGGTCCGCTCCAGCGGCCGACATCGCGTCCCAGCCCCCGGCGGGCATGTCGACACCTCACACACCAACCTCCGTCTGCTCCAACGGGCAGACGGTTACACCTACACCATCAGGAAGGAGGTCTGCGCGGTCTAAGCGTTACGGGGCAGGTGCGCGGCTTGCCGCCGCACGGCTCAGAAGCGCTTCACTCCTGGCGAGGCTCGGAGTACCCGCGCAGGAACAACAATGGCTGTAAGCCTGTCCAAGGGTGGCAACGTCTCGCTCACCAAGGAGGCTCCGGGCCTGACCGAAGTCACCGTGGGCCTCGGCTGGGACGTCCGCACCACCACCGGCACCGACTTCGACCTCGACGCCTCCGCGATCGCGGTCAACACGGAGGGCAAGGTCTACTCCGACGCCCACTTCGTGTTCTTCAACAACAAGCAGACGCCGGACAACACGATCGTCCACACCGGTGACAACCGCACCGGCGAGGGCGCCGGCGACGACGAGGCGATCAACGTCAACCTGGCCGGCCTCCCGGCCGACATCGAGAAGATCGTCTTCCCGGTGTCGATCTACGACGCCGAGAACCGTTCGCAGAACTTCGGCCAGGTGCGCAACGCCTACATCCGCATCCTCAACAAGGCCGGCGGCGCCGAGATCGCCCGCTACGACCTCTCCGAGGACGCGGCCACCGAGACCGCCATGGTCTTCGGCGAGCTGTACCGCAACGGCGCCGAGTGGAAGTTCCGCGCCGTCGGCCAGGGCTACGCCTCGGGCCTGGTGGGCATCGCCCAGGACTTCGGCGTGAACGTCTGACGTTCACTCGCCCGTTCGTTCCGTACGAAGGCCCCCCGGTCGTGCGCCGGGGGGCCTTCGGCGTTCCGGCGGCGGGGCGTCACGGCAGCAGGCGTCGCTCCTTCGCCACCGCGACCGCGCCCGCGCGGGTGTCGACGCCGAGTTTGTCGTAGATGCGGCGCAGATGGGTCTTGACCGTGGCCTCGCTGATGAACAGGGCGCGGGCGATCTCCCGGTTGCCGAGTCCGGTGGCGAGCTGGGCCAGGATGTCGCGTTCGCGGTCGGTGAGGGAGGGACGCGGGCTGCGCATGTTGGCCATGACGCGGCTGGCGACCGGTCCGGACAGGGCGGTGCGGCCCTCGGCGGCGGCGTGGATGGCCGCGAAGAGTTCCTCGGGGCGTTCGGCCTTCAGCAGATAGCCGGTCGCGCCGGCCTCGATGGCGCGGGTGATGTCGGCGTCGGTGTCGTACGTGGTCAGGACCAGGACGTGCGGGGCGGTGCCCCCGGCTCGGGTGAGCCGGCGGGTGGTCTCCACGCCGTCGATGCCCTCGCCGAGTTGAAGGTCCATCAGCACCACGTCCGGCGCCAGCCGCGCGGCGAGCGCGAGCGCCTCCTCGCCGGTCCCCGCCTCGCCGGCCACCTCGATGCCGGGGGCGCTGTCGAGCAGGGCGAGCAGCCCGGCGCGTACGACGACGTGGTCGTCGCAGACCAGGATGCGCACGGGGGCGGGGCCGGTGTCCGCCGGGTCGGTCATCGGGGTGCCTCCAGCGGGTCGGCCGAAGCGGTCATCGGGGTGCCTCCCAGCGGGTCGGCCGAAGCGGTCATCGGGGTGCCTCCCAGCGGGTCGGCCGAAGCGGTCATCGGGGTGCCTCCAGCGAGTCGGCCGGGTCGTTGCGGGGCGCTTGCAGGGGGACGGCGGCGGACAGGACGGTGCCCTCGCCGGGGGCGGACTCGACGGTCAGGGTGCCGCCGAGTTGACGCAGCCGGGCGCGCATGGCGGGCAGCCCGTGTCCGCGCACCCCGGCGGGGGCGTCGGGCAGCGCGGCCGGGTCGAAGCCGTGCCCGTCGTCGGTGACGTCCAGGACGGCCTGGTCGTCGAGGAGGGTGAGGGTGAGCGCGGCGGTGAACGCGTCCGCGTGTTCCCGGACGTTGGCCAGGGCGCCCTGGGCGATGCGCAGCAGGGCCGACTGGACGCGGTCGGGCAGCGGCGGGACGCAGGTGCCGTCGTCCACGTGGACGCGCACGGTGAGCTGGTCGCCCGACTCCCGAGCGGCCAGGGCGCGCAACGCCTCCTCCAGGCCTCCGCCGCGGGCGAGGTCGGCGGGGGCGAGGTCGTGGACGAAGCGGCGGGCCTCGGTGAGGTTGTGCTCGGCGACGGAGGCGGCGCCCCGGACGTGGGTGCGGGCCTTGCCCGGGTCGGACTCCCAGACCCGCTCGGCCGCCTGGAGCAGCATCCGCTGGCTGGACAGGCCCTGGGCGAGACTGTCGTGGATCTCCATCGACAGCCGCTGGCGTTCGGCGAGGGTGCCCTCACGGCGCTCCGAGGCGGCGAGTTCGCGGCGGGTGCGGATCAGGTCGTCGATCAGGGCGCGCTGCCGGGCCGCCTGCCGTTCGGTGTGCAGGAACACGGCGGCGGCGATCGCGGCGACGGCGGGCGGCGCGAGCAGCAGGTTCGGGTCGAAGCGCCCCGCGAGCCGGAACTGCGCGGCGACGACGAACACCGTCAGGACGGTCACCAGCACGAGCGCCGCCCGAGCCGGCAGGGTGCGCAGGCCGGTGTAGAAGAGGGGCACCGCGCACCAGGAGAAGCTGGGCGCGAGGACGACCAGCACCATCCACACCACGACCACCAGGCCCAGCCAGGCCATGCGCCACCGGGTGGGCCGCGCTCCGGGGCCCCTCTGGACCGGACCGCTCAGGACGGGCCCGAGCAGGTGCAGCACGGCCAGGGCGAGGGACAGGGCGAGGATCCACGGGGTGCGGGGCTCGCCGGGGTGGCGCAGCAGGAAGCGGGCCAGGGCGCCGCCGAGCAGCAGGAAGAACGCCACGTGCATGACGGCGCCGAGCCACCGGGTGTCCGGGTCGTACGGCTTCGGCATCCCACGCGCCTCCTGTGTCGCCTTCGTGTCCTACAACGTGCCGTAGGAGACCGCTGAGCTGCGCGGACACTCCCATGGTGGCCCTTCGGGACGGTCGGCGGGTCAGCCGATCGGATGACCCCGGCGTCGTCCGTTCCGTCGCCCACGAGCACCCGGAACGGCGACCGTGCGCCCGGGGCGCGGGGCGGAGGGTGGAGAGCAGACGGAACAACCCCTCCCCACCCCCTTCACCACCGCGATATCCCCCCCGATATCCCCCCGATATCCCACCCCGAGGAGCAGACCACCATGAAGAAGACCCTCTCCCGGCGCACCCGCATCGCCACCGGCGGTGCCGTCCTCGCCGCCGTCGCCGCCGGCACCTTCGGCACGGTGGCGGCGAACGCCTCCGCGCCGCAGGCCGCCCAGGACTCCGCCGTGACCGCCGCCCCCGCCGCCGCGGCCGGCAAGCGCGACACCACCACCTCCACGCACCTGACGATCGACGCCGCGTCCGAGGCGGCGCGGGCCGCGCTGAAGGCCGCCGAGAAGGAGGGCCAGCGGATCACGGTCGCGGTCGTCGACCGCAACGGCAACACGATCCTCACCATGCGCGGTGACGGCGCCGGCCCGCAGTCGTACGAGTCGGCCGAGAAGAAGGCGTACACCGCCGTCTCCTGGAACGCCCCGACCTCCGAGCTGGAGGGCCGCCTGGAGAAGGCCCCGAACCTGAAGGACATCCCGGGCACCCTGTTCCTGGGCGGCGGCGTCCCGGTCACCGCCGGCAAGGCGCCGATCGCCGGCATCGGTGTCGCGGGTGCCCCGTCCGGCACCCTGGACGAGAAGTTCGCGCAGGCGGGTGCGGCGGCGATCGACTAGCAACGCCCCACGCCTCCCCAAAGGCCCCGACAGCCGGTCCCAGCGGGCGTTTCACGTGAAACGCCTCATAGGATCATGACGTGCGCACCGCCCGTCTGCTCGTAGCCGCCGCCACCGCAACCGCCCTCGCGGCATGCAGCGGTGGCGGCGCGGTCGATGGCTCCCCCGGCGGCTCGGGTGTGCGCGACCCGTACTTCCCGAAGGCGGGAAACGGCGGCTACGACGTCGGGCACTACGACCTGACCCTGGCCTACGACCCCGACGCCGAGCACCTCGCCGGCACCGCGACGATCACCGCCCGCGCGACCCGGGACATGTCGGCCTTCAACCTCGACCTCAAGGGCCTGGACGTCGAGAAGGTCACCGTCGAGGGCCGGGACGCCCGGTTCAACCGGGCCGGACAGGAGCTGACCCTCCGCCCGGCGGACGAGCTGGACGACGGGGAGACGTTCCGGGTGACCGTCCGCTACTCCGGCGACCCGGTGACGGTGACCGACCCCGACGGCTCCGAGGAGGGCTGGCTGCCCACCGAGGACGGCGCGGTGGGGCTCGGTCAGCCGACGGGCTCGATGGCCTGGTTCCCCGGCAGCCACCACCCCTCCGACAAGGCCACGTACGACCTCGCGGTGACCGTGCCGGAGGGGCTCGGGGCCGTCTCCAACGGCGAGTTGACGGGCGAGCGGACCCGCGACGGCCGTACGACGTTCACCTGGCACACCGCCGAGCCGATGTCGAGCCACGTCGTCACGGTCGCCGTCGGCGACTGGGAGACCGACCGCTCCACCACCGACGACGGCCTGCCGGTGTACACGGCCGTCGACCCGGAGCAGGCCGACGCGAGCCGGAAGGTCCTGGGGCGGATCCCCGAGATCATGGAGTGGGCCGAGGAGAACTTCGGCCCGTACCCCTTCTCCTCCACCGGCGCGATCGTCGACCGCACCGAGGACGCCGGCTACGCCCTGGAGACCCAGAACCGGCCCTACTTCCCCGGCGCCCCAGACACCGTCCTGCTCGTCCACGAACTCGCCCACCAGTGGTACGGGAACTCCGTCAGCCCGAAGACCTGGCAGGACATGTGGCTCAACGAGGGCTTCGCCACCTACGCCGAGTGGCTGTGGGAGGAGGACGAGGGCGGCGACACCGCGCAGGAGACCTTCGACGCGCTCTACGACGGGACCTACTACGACGACGAGGACGCCGGCGACTCGATCTGGGCGTTCCCGCCCGCCGACCCGCCCGACGCGGAGGACATCTCCGCGAGCCCCGTCTACCAGCGCGGCGCGATGGTCCTGCACAAGATCCGCCAGACGGTCGGCGACGACGCCTTCTGGGACCTCCTGCGGGGCTGGGCCACCGCCCACCGCCACGGCAACGCGGACACCGGGGACTTCACGGCGTACGTGGAGAAGTCGGCGCCGGACGAGGACTTCACGGAGATCTGGGCGGACTGGCTGTACGGGGACGGCCGACCGGAGAGCCCGTGAGACCCCAGCGCTGCCCCGGCCTCAGCCGCCGCCGTGCCTGACGGATGCGCCCGCCCCAGCGCCTCACGGGCGCGCCCGGCGCCGCACCGCTCCGGCTCCGGTTCCGGCACCGGCACCGGCACCGGCTTCCGCTCCGGTCATGACACCATCACCTGCGTGCTCGACATCGGCTACGCCCTCTCCACCCGCTTTCCCGACCCACCGCAGACGGACTACCGCCGTGCGGACGTCCGGGCGCTGCGGCACGATCTGTTCTGCGGGGACGTGTATCTCGCCGACACCAAGGCGGACCGGGAGTTCTCCACAGCCTGGGGATGGGTGCCGGTGCTCGACTTCGCCTGGGCGCTGTGCGACATCGTGGAGCGCGTCGACCGGGACCCGGCGGGGTCCAGGGCAGCCCGGCCGCAGCGGGCGGAGCTGGACTTCACCGAGTCCACCGACCGCCTGCTCTTCGAGCGCCGCTTCGGCTGGGTCGACATCGAGGCCGAGTGGCTGCCGGAGAGCGAGCCCCCGCTCTCCTTCTCCCACGGCGAACTGCGCCGGGAGTGCCGCGACTTCCTGCACGACCTGATCGCCGACCTCACCGACATGCACGACGACCTGGCGGACAACCCGGCGATCTGGACCCTCCAGGCCCGCTTCCCGCGGGTCTCCTGAGCGCCTCGGGCTCCGCTTCGCGCCGGCGACCCGGCCGCCCTACTCCCCCGCCAGCACCCGCACCCCCAGCTCCGCCGCCAGCACCGGCGCCAGGTCCAGCAGCTGGGCCGGGCTGATCACCGCCCCCCTCAGCCGGTCCACGCCCCGGGCCAGCTCCAGCGGGGCGGCGCCGCGCAGGTCGACGTCCGTGAGGGTCGCCGCGCTGAAGTCCGCCCCCTTCAGGGCGCAGTCCACGAACTCGACCCGCTCCAGGTGTGCGCCCCCGAAGTCCGGCTCGACCAGGACGCAGCCCTCGAAGACGACGTCCTTGAGCCGGGCCCGGCGCAGGTTCAGATAGTCGATCTTGCCGCCGCGGATCAGCACCCGTTCCAGGACGGCGCCGTGCAGTTGGGTGCCGCCCAGGCGGGCGTCGAACAGCTCGACGTCGCGCAGTGTCGCCTCGGCGAGCCGCGTGCCGACGCCCCGGACTTCGCGGAGGACCGAGTCGAGCAGCCGGGCCCGGGTCAGGGACGCCTCGTCCAGCGCGCACCCCGTGAGCGCGCAGTCCATGAAGCGGGCGCCGACGCCGTCCTGGCCGGCGAAGTCCGTGTCCCGGAACTCCAGCCCGTCGTAGTCCCCGTCCGGTTCCAGCTCGCCTCCGTCGTACGGCTCAAGCGGCGGCAGCCGCAGCTCGGGGCGCCGTGCCGCCCGCACCTTCGTCGCACCCGTACCGCCGCCGCCCGCCACTCTCCTCGCCATGCCTCCATGCTGCACCCCGGCGCTGACAACCCGCTCCGACCTGCGCGAACGCCTTATCTCCCGGCTGCATGTCACATTCGGCACCCCGCGGCCGTCGTACTCGCAGACAGGCACCACACCAGGCGACCCCGACGCGAGGGAGACCCCCAGCCATGCATCGCATCACCGTCATCGGCGGCGGCTTCGCCGGACTGACCGCGGCCATCACCGCCGCCGAGGCGGGCGCCAAGGTCACCGTCCACGAAGCCCATCACACCCTCGGCGGACGGGCCCGGACGGCCGACGGCCAGTACAGGACCAACGACGGCCCGCACGCCCTCTACAACGGCGGTCCGCACTGGGCGTGGCTCAAGCAGCGCGACCTGATCGGTCCGCTCGCGCCGCTCCCGCCGCTGGAGGGGGCCCGGCTGCGGCTGCGCCACAAGGGCGTACTGCGCCGCACCCCGCCCTTCGCCATGCTCAAGTTGCTGCGCCGGGGCGCCGGACAGGCCCCTGTGGACACCGACTTCCTGACCTGGGCGACCGGCGTCGCGGGTGAGGAGGGCGCCCGGGCCGCCGCCCACTACTGCGCCGTCGCCCTCTTCCACCACGACCCGGGGTCGCTGTCCGCCGCCTTCGTGCAGGAGCGGCTGCGCCGGGCCGCCAAGCTGCCGCCCGAGGCGCACTACCCGCGCGGCGGCTGGTCCGGGGTGATCGACCGGATGGCGGCCCTCGCATGGAACCTCGGGGTCCGGGTGGAGACGCTCTCCCGCGTCGACGCGTTGCCGACCGGCTCCCCGGTCGTCGTCGCCACCTCTCTCGACGCCGCCCGCCGTCTGCTGGGCGACCCCGCGCTGACCTGGCCGAGCGGCCGCACCACCCTGATCGACCTGGCGGTACGGACCCGGCGCGGTGACGCCTTCGCGGTCTCGGACCTGGACGCGCCGGGCTGGATCGAGCCCGGGGGTCTGGGGGTATGCCCCAGAAAGCACAGCACCGCGCAGGACCGCACCCTGGCCCCGGCGGGCGAGCAGCTGATCCAGGGGCAGATCCCCATCGCGCCCGACGAGTCGAAGGCCGACGGCACCGCCCGCGCCGAGGAGCTGCTCGACCTCGGCTTCCCCGGCTGGCGCGAGCGTCTCACCTGGCGGCGCGAGGCGATCGCGAACGGCCGTACCGGCGCCGTCGACCTGCCCGGCACGACCTGGCGCGACCGGCCCGCCGTCGACCGCGGCGACGGGGTCTATCTCGCCGGTGACCAGGTCGCCGCTCCGGGGCTGCTGTCGGAGGTGTCGTTCAACAGCGCGCTGACGGCGGTGTCCCTGGCCCTCGGCCGTCGGGAGCTTGACCTCAAGCATGCTTGAGGTCGTTGAGTGGGACCCACACAGCCCGCCTCACCCTGGGGGATCCCATGCGCGCCATCCGCCTGCACGCCTTCGGCCCGGCCGAGAACCTCACCCTCGAAGAGGTCGAGGATCCGCGGCCGGGCCCGGGCCAGGTCCGGATCGCCGTCCGCGCGGCGGGCGTCCACCTCCTGGACACCGCCCTGCGCGAGGGCGTCCAGGGACCGTCGCCCGAGCTTCCCGCCCTGCCCACGGTCCCCGGCCGCGAGGTGGCGGGCGTCGTCGAGTCCCTCGGGGAGGACACCCCCGAGAGCCTGCTCGGCACGCGCGTCGTCGTACACCTCGGATTCGCGCCCGGTGGCTACGCCGAACTCGCCGTCGCCGACCACGCCCGGCTGCACGAGATCCCCGGGAACCTGGGCTTCGCCGAGGCCGTCGCCATGATCGGCACGGGGCGTACGACGATGGGGATCCTGCAGTTCGCCGACCTCGGACCCGATTCGGTGGCCGTGGTCCCGGCCGCCGCCGGCGGTATCGGCACCCTGCTGGTGCAGTACGCGAAGAACGCCGGCGCCACGGTGATCGGGCTGGCCGGCGGCCCGGAGAAGGTCGCCCGCGTCGCCGCGAACGGCGCCGACCTCGCCGTCGACTACCGGGACCCGCGATGGCCGGCCGAGGTCCGCGCCCACCTCGGCGGCGGCGGTGCCACCGTCGTCTTCGACGGCGTCGGCGGGGACGTCGCCCGGGAGGCCGTCGCCCTGCTCGGGCCCGGCGGCAGGCACCTCGTCTTCGGCTGGTCGGGCGAGGGACTGCACGACGGCGCCCCCTACCTCGTCGACGGCGTCTCCCAGCAGGTGCTCGGCCCGGTGATGATGGAGAAGGCCGGCGGCTCCAACCCCGTACGCACCCTGGAACTGCGCGCCCTCGCCGAGGCCGCCGAGGGCCGGCTCGCCCCGGCGGTGCACCGCTTCCCGCTCGCCGGGGCCGCCGCCGCGCACCGCGCGCTGGAGACCCGGGCGACGACCGGGAAGGTGGTCCTGGAGCCATGAAAGGCGGCAGGTGACGACCACCACGACCACCTGGGCAACGGGATGCGGTACGCCCCGATTCATGGTCTTCTGGCCAGATGAGTGGCACCCGGACAGGTGGGCCGGCCGCGCCCGCGGAGGCCGACCCCCGCCGCTGGTGGGGGCTGGTGGTGATCGCCCTGGCCCAGCTGATGGTCGTCCTCGACGCGACCATCGTGAACATCGCGCTGCCCTCCGCGCAGCGCGACCTGGACATGTCCGACGGCAACCGCCAGTGGGTGATCACCGCCTACACCCTCGCCTTCGGCGGTCTGCTGCTGCTCGGCGGCCGGGTCGCGGACCTGGTGGGACGCAAACGCACCTTCGTCATCGGGCTGATCGGCTTCGCCGCCGCCTCCGCGATCGGCGGCGCCGCCACCACGTCGGCGATGCTCTTCGGCGCCCGCGCCCTCCAGGGCGTCTTCGCCGCCGTCCTCGCGCCGTCGGCGCTGTCGCTGCTGGCGACCACGTTCACCGAACCGAAGGAGCGCGGCAAGGCCTTCGGCATCTACGGCACGCTGGCCGCCAGCGGCGCCGCGGTGGGTTTCATCGTCGGCGGTGTCCTCACGGAGTACCTGAACTGGCGCTGGTGCCTGTACGTCAACATCCCCATCGCCGTCGCCGCCGTGATCGGCGCCTTCCTGCTCCTGCACGACCGTCCCGGACACACCGGCGCCCGCCTGGACGTCCCCGGGGTCGTCCTCGGTTGCGGCGGCCTGGTCGCGCTCGTCTACGGCTTCAGCGAGGCGCAGCCCCGCGGCTGGACCGACCCGCTGGTGCTGGCGCTGTTCGCCGCGGGCGTCGTGCTCCTCGCGGTCTTCGTGTGGTGGCAGACCCGCGCCCCGAGCCCCCTGCTGCCGCTGCACATCATCCGCGACCGCAACCGCGCCGGCTGCGTCGTGACGATGATGCTGGCCGTCGTCGGCATGTTCGGGCTCTTCCTGTTCATGACCTACTACCTCCAGGAGATCCTGCGCTACTCGCCCCTGAAGACCGGCCTGGCGTTCCTGCCGATGACCGCCGCGATCCTCGTCGGCTCCACCCAGATCTCGGCCCGGCTGCTGCGCCGCGTGGGCCCGCGCATGCTGATGGTCCCCGGCATGCTCCTCGCCTCCGGCGGCATGGTGATCCTCACCCAGATGACCGTGGACTCGGCGTACGCCACCGCGATCCTGCCCGCCCTGCTCCTGATGGGCCTCGGCATGGGCCTGACCTTCATGCCGGTCTTCTCCACCGCCACCGCCGGGGTCGCCCCGCGGGACTCCGGCGTGACCTCGGCGACGGTCAACACCGCGCAGCAGGTGGGCGGCTCGATCGGCACGGCGCTGCTCAACACCATCGCGACCAGCACCAGCGCGTCGTACATCACCTCCCACCTCACCGACCCGTCCCAGCGGGAGTCGGTCGTCCGGGAGGGCATCGTCCACGGCTACACGGTCGCCATCTGGCTGGCCGCCGGCATCATGCTGCTGGCGGGCCTGGTCGCGGGCCTGATGGTGACGGCCAAGGCCCCGAAACACGGCACCCCGGCCGACCGGCCGGTGCCGGAACCTGTGGCCTAGGGGGCCTGGGCCTAGGAGGCCTAGGAGGCCTAAGCGGAAGGGGCCCCGCCGGCCGCGGGCGGCCGCGTCAGCTCCGGCCCGCCACCCGGTCCGCGATCCGCGCCAGCCGGGACGACCCGGCGCCGTGGCTCGTGCGTTCGCGCCGGTCGGCCTCGCGGTAGACGGCGTACATGCCCTGCACGCCGAGCCAGCGCAGGGGCTCCGGTTCCCAGCGGCGTACCCGGTGGTTCACCCAGGGCAGTTCGGTGAGGTCGGTGCGGCCGCCCTGTCCCGAGTCCCGCTGGACCAGGTCGCACAGGGTGCGGGCGGCGAGGTTGGCGGTGGCGACGCCGGAGCCGACGTAGCCGCCCGCCCAGCCGAGGCCCGTGGAACGGTCCAGGGTGACGGTCGCGCACCAGTCGCGGGGTACGCCCAGGACGCCCGACCAGGCGTGCTCGATGCGCAGTCCGGCGAGGGACGGGAAGAAGCGGACGAGGATCTCGCGCAGCGCCTCGACCGTCGCCGCCTGCGTGGTGCCGTCGTTGTCGGTGCGGGAGCCGAAGCGGTACGGCACTCCGCGCCCGCCCAGCGCGATCCGGCCGTCGGCGGTGCGCTGGGCGTACATGTAGGCGTGTGCCATGTCGCCGAGGGTCTCGCGGCCCGCCCAGCCGACGGACTCCCACTGGGCGTCGGTCAGCGGCTCGGTGGCGATCATCGAGGAGTTCATGGGCAGCCAGATCCGCCGCTGGCCCTTGAGGGCGGCGGTGAAGCCCTCGGTGCAGCGCAGGACGTAGGGCGCGCGGACGGTGCCGTACGGGGTGACCGCGTGCCGGGGACGGATCTCCGTCACCGGCGTCGACTCGTGGATCGTCACGCCGAGGCGCTCGACGGCCGCCGCGAGGCCCTTCACCAGTTTCACCGGGTGCAGGCGGGCCCCGTGCGGTGTCCAGGTCGAGCCGACCGCGTCCGCGACCCTGATCCGCCCGGCCGTCTCCCGGGCGCCGTACAGCTCCCGGTCCTTCTCGCCGAACGCCAGCTCGGCCTCGTGGAACGCCTTCAGCCGGGCCGCCTGCGCGGGCGTGCACGCCACTTCGAGCACGCCGCCCTTGTGGACGTCGGCGTCGATGCCCTCGGCGTCGGCGGCCCGGATCACCTCGTCGACGGTGTCGTTCATCGCCCGCTGGAGGCGCACCGCCGCCTCGTGGCCGTGGAGTTTCGCGTACCGGTCGCGGCCCGCGATGCCGTTGTAGAGCCAGCCGCCGTTGCGGCCGGAGGCGCCGTAGCCGCAGAACTTCTGCTCCAGGACGGTGATCCGCAGGAAGGGGGCGGCCTGCTTGAGGTAGTAGGCCGTCCACAGGCCTGTGTATCCGCCTCCGACGATCACCACGTCCGCCGACGCGTCGCCGGCGAGCGGCTCCCGCACCGCCGCCGGGAGACCGTCGTCCGCGTACCAGTAGGAGATGCCACCATTGACGACGCCGCTGGTCGAGCTGCTCATGGTGAGGACGTTAGCCCTGGTGAGCGGCGCGTGTCTCCTTCGGATTCCGTCGAATTTCCGGGCCCCGGGGGCGGGAGGGGTGCCGTCGGCGCCGGATAATCCCGTGCCCGGCGGGCCGTCCGCCGGTAGCGTCGGCCGACGTGATCGACGTTCCGGACGCGCTCGCCGTCTCGCAGGCGAAGTACAACGGTGCGGCGGGCCGCGCTTTCATCGACGGGCTGCCCGCGCTGGCGGCCGGCTTCCTGGACCGCTGGGAGCTGCGCCTCGACGGGCCCTCCATGCACGGCTGGGCGGCCCTGGTGCTGCCCGTCGTGCGCGGCGACGGCACACCGGCCGTGCTCAAGCTCCAGATCCTCGACGAGGAGACCGAGGGCGAGCCCGTCGCCCTGCGGTTGTGGGACGGCGACGGGGCGGTGCGGCTGCTCGACCACGACGCGGCCACCGGCACCATGCTCCTGGAGCGGCTCGACGCGTCCCGCATGCTCAGCCACGTCGAGGACTCCCGCGAGGCCGTCCTCGTCATCGCCCGGCTGCTCGCCCACCTCACCGCCACTTCCGCGCCGCCCGGCGTGCGCCGTCTCGGTGACATCGCGCGGCGCATGCTGGAGCGGACGCCGTGGGTCCTGGAGCGCATCGCGGACCCGGCGGACCGCCGCCTGGTCTCCGACTGCGCCGCCGCCGTGCGCGAGGTCGCCGACGAGCCCGGCGACCGGCTGCTGCACTGGGACCTGCACTACGACAACGTCCTCGCCGCGGACCGCGCCCCCTGGCTCGCCATCGACCCCAAGCCGCTGGCCGGCGACCCCGGGTTCGACCTGCTGCCGGCCCTCGACAACCGTTACGACCCGGACGAGACGCGATGGCGTTTCGACGCCATGACCGACGTACTCGGACTGGACCGGGAGCGGGCCCGTGCCTGGTCCCTCGGCCGCGTCCTGCAGAACAGCCTGTGGAACGTGGAGGACGGCGACCCGCTGGAGGCCGAGCAGCTGGAGATCGGGCGGCTCTTGCGGGCGGCGTGAACTGTCAAGGCCCGCTGAATGCACCGTGGTTGAACAACGAAAGAGGTCTCGTCGACGATCTTCCCGAACCCGGTCACGTGCCCCGTACGGCCGCCTCCGCGTCCATACGCTGACGCGGGTGCGAGGACAGCGGCAGGGACAGCGGCAGACGGACGAGCGCCAGGACGGCGCCCGTGGGCGGAAGCCCTCGGTGCCCCGGCCGGAACGCGCGCAGGGCCTCGGTCAGGCCGGCGGCCCCGGGCCGCGCTCCATGCTCGCGCTCCAGCAGAGCGCCGGCAATTCGAGGGCCACGCGGGCGATGCGGCCGGGTACGGCGAACAGCGCGACCGCGCCGGGCGGGCCTGGCGGGCCGGGCCTCGGCACCGTGCCGGAGGCCGCCGAGCGCGGTCTGACCCTCCCCCCGTACCTGCTGGGCCTTCAGGCCCCGGGACTGTCCTCGACGTACGGGGTCACCGGGCACGACTTCGTCCGCACCGTCGTGGCCGGCGCCGTCGCGCGCGGCGACGGCGCGGTCGCCGAGATCGCGACGGAACTGGCCGCGAGACCCGAGACGTTCTACGGGCAGGGCCGCGCGTTCGCCGTCGAGGGGGGCGAGGGGCGGGGCTGGTTCGACGTGACCGTCACCATTTCCCCCGCCACCGACGAACGGCCCCCGGAGATCGAGCCGGCCGCCCTCGCGCAGGCCCAGGAGGAGGCCACCAAGGTCGACGTCCACCACAACTCCGCCGCCACGGTGGGTGCCAGCTCGGGCGGCTCGACGAGTTACGGCGCGGGCGGGACCTTCTTCGGGCTCGCGCCCGTCGCGCCGGGCCTCTATGTGGGCGGCGTGGGCATGGCGCAGGCCCAGCCCTGGCAGTCCGCCCAGGAGAGCCGCGGCCAGAAGGGCGTGGCCGAACCGCGGGTGCTGCGCAGCGAGTCGGGGACGGTCGAGGTGCCGCGCAGGGTGCGTTACGGCGTACGGGTCCGGCAGCAGGACGCGGCGCCCGCACCGCCCGTGTACGGCACCGGCACGCTGACCATGCGGGTGCCGACCGAGAGCCTGGTGCCGTACGCCACCGCCGCGCCCCCGGCAGCGCCGCGCCTCGCCGACCCGGCCCTGGCCAAGCGCGTCCGGCACGCCGGCTCCCTCGCCCCGGTCGCCGTCACCGACGACTCCGGGTCGCGCACCGACGACTCCGGGCCGCACGCGGGCGGCGGCGGGCTGTTCGACGCGGTCGCCTCAGTGCTGCACCCCTCGCTCACCGAGCCCGGCTCCCCCGGGCGGGCCCGCCTGTACGCGGCGACCTCCACCGCGACCGTGCTGGAGGACATGCCCCGGCTGCTGGGCAACGGCGTCGTCAGTGACGACCTGACCGGTCCTGACCCCCGTACGGCCGGCGCGTACCGGATGAGTGCCCGGATCGCCGGCCTCGCCCCCGGCTGGGCCGCCGGCGAGACCCAGCTGCGCACCCACGCCCACGCCCAGCACACGGCCGCCGACGCCGCGGCCAAGGGGCGCTCCGGCGCGATCGGCGCGGGACCGGCCGTCGGTGTCGGCGTGGCCATGAACGCCGCCGTCGCCCGGGCCGGGGCGATGCCCACCGCCGCCGCCCGCAAGGCCCGCTTCACCCAGTACGACCAGACGACGGCCCGCCGGGTGGGCGCCGAGGTCCGGGGCGACAAGGTGCTGTACCTGGCCACCGTCGACCTCACCGTGGAGGGCACCGGGACCAGTTCCGCGAACATGCTGCTGGGCCGGGCCTCCCGGGTGGCACACCACTCCGTCCAGATGTGGATGACGCTGCGGGCGGACGAAGCACAGGACCTGGGGCTGCCGCTGCCGCCCGGGGTGAGCGCCGGCCCGCTCGTCACCAGACCGAAGCGGCGACGGGAGGGAGCCGGGGGCGGCCAGGAGACGGAGGAGGACGTCGAGCGGCACCTGCCGTTCGGGGCGATGGGGGCGAGCGTCGCGCTCGACAAGCTGGACACCACCGGGGTGATCGCGTCCATCGAGAGGATGTTCGCCGCCGACCCCCGGCTGGAGGGCTTCCTGCCCCCCTTCGGCGACAAGCGGAAGCTCGGCACCCCCGCGGCGGAGGCCCAGGCCCAGCGGCACAACTACCAGGAGCTGGTCACCCGGCTCTCGGAGACCAACCTGAAGGCCAACAAGGACCAGTTGCTGTCCACGGGCGTCCCGGTGCGGCTGCGCCACAAGAGCCGTATGCACGCCCATGACGTGCAGATACGGGTCACCGGCACGCTCGGCGACGCCGAGTACGCCGGTGACATCGAGAAGTGGCTGGTGCGCAGCCACTCCGGCGTCAGCAGCAACCTCCAGAGCGGGCGGAGCAGTTCCCGGTCGACCGGCTGGTCGGCGATCGGCCAGGTGCGGATCGTCCCCGGCGTCCTGACGGGCACGGCCCGCCGCGACCGCAACCACATCAGCGCCCGCCGCAACCAGGCCGGCCCCACCACCCGCAGCGACGTCCTCACCAACGGCTCCGAGGACGCGAGCGTCTTCTCGGCACCGCTGAACCTCCAGGTGCAGGTCACCATGACGCACCGGCAGCGCAAGGCCCGGCGCTCGGTCCTGCCCGGCTCGCCGGGGCGCGACGTGCCCGAACCCGAGCGCATCGCCCGGATGGACGTGGAGCAGCAGGACGTACGGCTGGTCACGCCGACGGAGTTCACCCTGGACGGCGAGGAGAAGCGGCGCCTCGACGAGGAGAGGGCAGCGCGCGGGGCGCGGCGGCGGAGGCCCGAGTGGCGGGTGGACGCCGCGGGCATCGGCGACCTGGCCGCGCTGACGCCCCGCCCGGCGAGCGGCCGCGCCCTGCGGAACTGGACGCTGGTGGAGACCGTCGGCTCGGGCGCGCCCATCCGGGACCTGGCCTTCGACCTGCTGGCCGGGGCGGCGGCCAGGGACAAGGGGCTCCGCGAGGACCGGGCCCTGCAGACCGAGGGGCTCGCACCCCGGCAGGCGATCGAGGAACGGCTCAGTCCGGGCGCGCTCACCGGGGCACTGCGGCAGGCGGTGTCCTCGGGGTGGGTGGTGAAGAACCTGAAGTACCCGCGCCGGCTCGCCGCGCTGGACGGGGCGGTGGGCATGCGGCTGGCGCTGACCAACCCGCGGGTGATGCACGAGGGTTCGGGCCCCGGTACGGAGACCTTCCTGCTCGGCGGCCACCAGGCCGGCGGCCAGGAGGGGCGCGGCACCACCACGACGTACCAGGGCGGGCTGATGGGCCTGCAGAACGGTGCCGAGTGGCGCACCGGGCAGGGCGCGGCGGTGACCCGGAGCAAGGGGGAGAGCACCGCCGGGGGCGTCACCGTGTCCGGCACGGTGGAGCGCAACGCCCACACCCCGCGCAAGGCCCCGCTCTACCTCGTCCGGTGCGACCTCCTGGTCACCATGGTCGCCGAGGTCAAGGTCACCGGCGGCGGCCCGTACGTGACCACGGAGGCGCGGACACTGCCGGGCGAGGTGGGGGTGTGGCTGACGGCGGAACAGCTGTCCTCGCAGGGGCTGCGGCTGCCGAAGCCGGCGGCGGCCGGGGCACAGGGGGCGGAGAACGCGCTCGCGCCCCGGCAGGACCGGACGGGGACGGAGACGGGGACGGGTACGAGGACGGGGACAAGAACAGAAACGGGGACGGCGACGGAGGCGGAGGGGTCCCGGCGGGCCGGTGGGCGGCCGGCGGACCGGCAGGGCGGCGCGCCGATGGTCCCGCCCGCCGACCCCGCCCGCACTCCCGCGCAGCCCGTGCCCGATCTCGACGCCCGCCTGCCGCTCGGTATGGGCATGGTCGAGAACCTGCCGAACTTCGTGCCGCTGCTGACGGAGCTGCGCGGCGCCCTCGCCCGCCGCGACAAGGGCCTGGCGGCGGACCTGCTGCCGCACCGGCTGCTGGACGACCCCAACGACAACGTGCAGCGGCTGCTGCGCGTCCTGGACCGGGACGGCGCCGAGGGGCTCCTGTCGAGCGCCATGGACGGCGGCGTCACCGTGGAGCTGTTCGACGGCCGCAGAACGCCGTACTGGGCGGTGTTCCGGGTCCGCCGGTCCGGTCCCGGCAGGTTCGCCGAGATGGCGACCGACAAGCGGGACATGGAGTACATCACCTCGGCCACCACCCAGCGGACGGACTCCCAGGAGCAGGGCGGCTCGCTCGGCGCCGAGGGCGTCTTCGCGGGCTCCGCCAAACCGGACGGCGGCGCCGGGGTGCTCAAGAGCACGGGCGGTGTCGCGGGCCTGGGTGCCACCACGGCCGACTCGCAGCGCGAGGGCTCGGTCTCCCGCGCCCAGGTCGGCATGAAGCTGGTCGCGGACTCCTCCACGGGCCCGGCGAAGATGCGCGTGCCGGTCGACGCCTCGCTGGAGCTGCACTCGGCGAAGGGCCGGGTGGCTCTGGCCCAGTTGGGGCGCAAGGAGCTGGTACACCGCGTGCCTAAGGACGACCTGACGGCCCTGGCCCGGCTGGAGCCCGTCACCGCCCGGCCGGCCGACGAACGGCCGCCCGCCGCCGCGGACGCCGACCCGGCACGGCTCGGCGCCTGGCGCGCCGGGGGAGTCAGGCTGCCGCTGGAGGCGCAGGTCAACGGCTTCCAGGGAGCCCCGCACGTAAGGCAGTTGGTGGACGCGGCGGTGAAGGAGGCCGGTGGCGGCCACCGGTACCGCGACACGGGGCAGTCCGCCGCGTACACCCTCCAGGAGGCCGTCTCCACCGAGTGGATGATCTCGGCACTGCCGCTGCTGACCAACGCGGGGGCGGAGCTGCCGCCGGTGCACGCGAGCGGGCTCCAGGGCCAGGATCTACGGGCTTCGGTGCACGCGCGGCTGCGCGCCGGCAAGGTGCTCGGCACGGGTGCCAGGATGTCGTTCGAGGCGGTCGCACCCAGCGGCCCGGAGGGCCCCCGGCCCACCCAGGAGGACGGCCAGTACTCGGCGGACCGCGGGCGGGCGGGGCGCGGACTGTTCGGTGCGGGCCTGCTCAACGCCACCGAGTTCCGGCTCAACCAGGCCCTGGCCAACGCGGACAGCGCGGGCGGGGCGGCCGACATGACGGCGAACGGCTCCGGCTCGATGCCGGTGCACAAGCCCAAGCAGCGGTCCGTCCTCGTCCAGTTCACGGTGGACGTGAGGGTGGTGGCGCGGGTCGTGGCGCGCGGCACGCACCGGACCGGGACGGCGGTACGGGAACTGACCCTGCCTACCCCGGTGGTGGTGCGGATGCCCGAGCCGGTCGCCCGGCGGCTGCTCGCCGAGACGGCGGACGACAGCAGGCTCCGGGCCGACGAAGGGCGTCTCGCACCGGGCGATCCTCAGTCCTGAGGGGTGTTGCGGGCGGTGTCCTGAGTGGCGCTCCGTGCGGTGGGGTGCGCGTCCCTGGGCCGACCGCCCCCGCCCCCGCCCAGCGCGCCGGGCAGCTCGGTCCTGCGGCGTATTCGCAGCTTCCGGTATGTGCTGGTCAGGTGGGTCTCCACGGTGCGCCTGGCCAGGTGCAACAGGTCGGCGATCTCGGTGTTCGTCCGTCCGTCGGCGGCCAGTTCGGCGATACGGCGCTCGCTGCCGGTCAGCGCCCCGGAGCCGGTCCGGGCCGTCACCGGGCCCCGGGCACCGCTCTCGCGCAGGGCCTGCCCGGCCATGGCGAGCAGCCGCGGGGCGCCCTTGCGTTCGGCCAGCTCCGCCGCGTCGCGCAGGCAGTCGCGCGCGCGGCCGCGGTCGCCGGTGGCGGCGAGCTGACGGCCCTGGGCGATGAGCGCCTGGATCAGCTCCATGTGGGTGTCGACGGGCGCGTCCCGCAGGGTCCGTACGGCCTCCTCGGCCAGCTCCAGGCCGCGCCGCCCGCCGGTCGCGGTGCCCAGCACGCGCAGGGCGCGGCCCACCGTGCGCGGGGTGTTCCACACCCGGGCCAGCCGCAGTTCCTCCGTCGCCAGGGCCAGTGCCTCCTCACCGCCGCCCAGCGCCAGCCGGCACTCCGCGATCGCCGTCCGCCACGGGGTGACGACCGGGCTGACCACCTCGCGGGCGCTCTGGCGCCGTCCGCACTCCAGGAAGTCGTGGAGCGCGCCCGCCGGGTCGCCGGTGGCGGCGCGCAACACGCCCCGGGCGTACAGGAAGCGGTTCAGCTCCCAGTTCTCCGGCACCTCGCGCAGGTCGAACCGGTCGGCGAGGCGCTGTGCCTCGTCGGTGCGACCGGTGTGGACCAGCGCCATCACGGCGTGGGCGTCCCGGTTCGAGGGCCCGGTACGGGACGGCGCCCGGCCCCCCGCCGCGCCGCCGGTGGCGAGCAGACGGGCGTGGTCGCCGCGGGCCCCGGCGATGTCCGCGCGGGTGTTGAGGAGCGCGTGCTGCATCGGGTGCAGGAGGGCGGGGTGCTGTCCGGCGAGGCCGCGCTCCACGAGCCGGTCCGCCTCGTCGAGTTCGTCGGCCCACTGGGCGACCGCGGCGGCCGTGCCCAGCAGGAAGGGCTCGGCGAGCGGGTCGGTGGGCTGCGCGAGCAGGGCCCGTACGCGGGTCATCGCCTCCTCGGCCGAGATCAGCGCGGCCGTCGCCGCGTGCCGCACGAGCAGGGCCTGTCCGGCGGTGCCCACCAGCTCCGGGGAGTTCTCACCGGTCTCGCACAGCCACCGGTACACCTCCTGCCGGGTCGCCAGGTCCTCGTCGGACAGCAGCAGGCCGGCGGTCTGCACGGTGCGGGTCAGCCCCGGGTGGCCGGACAGCCTGCCCTCCGTACGCCGCAGCACCTCCATGGCCGTACGGATCTCGCCGCGGCCGGCCAGCGCGGTGCCGAGGGCGACGGCCGTACGTACCCGGTTGCGGGGGTCGGCCGGCAGGTGCTGTGCCTCGGCGAGGCGCGCGATGGCCGCCGGGGTGTCGGCCGACGCGTACTCCAGGGAGCCCAGTTCGGTCAGCAGCCGCTGGCGGAGGTCGTCCGGCAGCGGCTCGTCGAGCACCCGGCGCAGATAGCCGACGGCGTCGTCGGGCCGGGCGTCGTGCACGGCGACCGTGACCGCGTCGCGCAGGACGCGCAACGCCCAGGGCAGGCCGACGGCCGGCGTCCGCAGCAGATGCCGGGCGACCGCCTCGACCCGGTCGCCTCGGCGCAGCATCGCCTCCGCCGCCGCCCGGTGCGCCGCCTCCCGGCGGGGCCTGGGCCAGCCGGTGAGCACGGCGTCGCGCAGCAGCGGGTGCGCGTAGCGGGGGCGGCCGTCGGCGTCCGGGCGCAGCAGTCCCAGCCGCGTCATCGCGGCGAGCCACCCGGCGACCCGCGCGGGATCGACACCGGCCGCCTCGGCGAGCAGATCCACCGGATCCCCGGCCCCCGCCTCGGCCGCACGCCCCCGGGGAGGGTGGGAGGCCTGCCCCGGCGCCGTCCGATGCGGTGCGTCGGGGGGCGGCGCGGAGAGGCGGCCGTACTGGGGGTACGGGGCGTATGGGGCGTACCGCGTGGGCTCCGTGCGCTGGGGGTACGGGGCGTGCTGGTCGGGCTGCGTGTAGGGGGTGTGCGGCGCGTCCTGGGCGTACGGGTCGGGCCGCGGGGGCTGCGTGTCCTGGGCGGGCCACATGTCCTGGTCCCGCTGCGCGGACCGGACGGACGGCGCGGGCTCCGTGGGCCGATCGCGCCGCGCGGGCTGCGCGGGCTGCGCGTACGGATCGTGCGGCGCGCACAGGGGTCCCTGGCCGGGCTGCCCGCCCTGCGCGGACTGCGTGCCCTGGTCGCGCTGCGCGGGCCGGGTGTGCTGCGCGGCATCCGTGGACCGGTCATGCCGGGCGAACTGGTCGTCCTGCCCCGGCCGCACGTCCTGGTCGGACCCCGGGTACTCCTCGTACTCCGCGAACTGACCGCGCTGGTCACGCCGCGCGGACGTGGCGGGCGGCGTGGCGCCCCGCGCATGCTGGTCGTGCCGGTCGTGTCCCGCGCGTTGCGCGTGGTCGGGTGCGGCGGCGTGGCTCGGCTCCGTGCCGGGGGGCATGAGGGCATGCCCGGCCGCCCCGCGTCCGTTCGGCAGGACCGCCGGGTCGGGGGCTGGGTCGCCGTCCGTGCCGGGCGGCCACGCCTGTTCCAGTGCCGCCAGGCAGCGGGCCACGTCGGCCGTGGCGGGGCCGGCGCTGTTCAGCCACCAGGAGACGGCCGCCGGGTAGGTCCCGGGGTACAGCGCGGCGCAGGTGTCGGGCAGGGGCGGCGCGCCGTCGGGTGCGGACCCGTCCTGCCGCGGGATGCCGCCGAGGTCGTCGAGCAGGGCATGCAGGAGCAGCGGGCTGCCGGCACCGGCCCGGACGCACTCCCGCGTCCAGCGCGGCCCGGCCGCGGGAAAGGCGCCGCGGACCAGCCCGGCCGCTGCCGCGTCGCTGAGCGGCGCGAGGGTGTGGGTGCGCACGAGGGAGGGTGACAGGGCCTGCGTGAGTCCGGCGGGCCGCGGTTCGATGTCGTACTGGCTGCGCTCGGTGGCCACCAGCAGTACCGGTAATCGGTCGACGCGCCGGGCCGCCTCGATCAGCCAGCGCCGCGAGGGGTCGTCGGCCAGGTGGACGTCGTCCACGGCCACCAGCAGCGGGCCCTCGTCCGCGTACGAGCGCAGCAGCCGCCACAGCCGGGCCGCGCTGCCGCGGTCGTCGCCGCCCGGCGCCAGGTCCGTGAACTCCGGTACCGGACCGAGGAGGTGGAGGACCGTGGCGAAGGGGACGCCGGTGTCCTCGGGTGAGCAGCGTGCCCGCAGCACCCGCAGGCCGCGGTCCGCGGCGTGCCGGGCGGCGGCCTCCAGTACGGCGGTGCGGCCGGTGCCGGTGGCTCCGCGCAGCAGGACGAGGCCGCCGGTGCCGGCCCGGGCGCGTTCGGTCTCGGCCGTGAGCAGCGCCAGGGCGTCGTCGCGTTCGCGGAGCGGTCCGGTCATCGGTGCCTCCTGTGGTGGATGGTGCTCCCCCGGCATGTGAGACGTAGGAATGCGGACGCGGGTGGTGTGAGGTGGCCCACGAACGGCAACGGCATCCCGTGGCCCGGGCGGTGGCTGTGGCGAGGCTCACGGCGGTGCGCACCCGGCGTCACGGACCCGCGTGCCTTTGCACAAGACCCTCCTGACCTGCTGGAACGCCCACGCGGCGGCCCGTTCGGGAGGGCCTGCGCGCTGGTCTCGTGGTGTGCCTCGTGGTGCTCCACGATTGCGCAGCCCCAGCCGTCACAGAAGTGTGGAACACGCTCATCCGCTACCGGCCTGCGCCGAACGGCGGGCTCGTGAACAGGGGGGAAACGGTTGCTCAACTCACCCCGGACCACCATTGCATCCACCCTCGGCGCCGACGGAGCCGTCGGCGTCACCGACCGGCGTGTCCCGGTGGCGGTGTCCGCTCCGGACCCGATCAGCCGCGAGGGCGCGGTCAGCCAGTTGCGCCGCCACCCGGAGATCGACCTGCGCGAGGAGTCCGGCCCCGGCACGGTGGCCCTGCTCATCGAGGACGCGCTCGACGAGGCGGCGCTCACCCGGCTGCGCCGGATCGTGCGCAGCGAGGGCGCGCGCGCCGTACTCGTGGTCGGCGCGATCCGGGAGAGCGAATTGCTGGACGTCGTCGAGTGCGGCGTCGGCGCCATCGTCTGGCGGCACGAGGCCACCGCCCACCGGCTGGTGCAGGCGGTACTGGCCGCTTCCCGCGGCGACGGCGACCTGCCCGCCGACCTGCTCGGCCGGCTCATCAGCCAGGTGGGCACCCTGCACCGGGGCGCGGCGGGCCGCCCCGGCGCCCCCTCGCTGGGTCTCGCACCCCGCGAGGTGGACGTCCTGCGACTGGTCGCCGAGGGCCTCGACACCGGAGAGATCGCCGGCAAGCTGTCCTACTCCGAACGGACCGTCAAGAACGTCATGCACGGACTCACCACGCGACTCCATCTGCGCAACCGCGCGCACGCCGTGGCCTATGCCCTGCGGGAAGGCTACATCTGACCGAACGGGCAATCGAGGGCGGCCCCTCGGGGCCGCACGGGCAGGGTGGCCTGCCCGGCCGCCGTCCCCGGCGCGCCTGCGGGCGGGACGGCACCCGGGGCACGATCGGTGACGGACAGTGGCGGACGGCTGCGGCGAGACGGCAGGGCGGGAGCGCGAGAGTGATCCACGAGGTGGACGAGGTCCTCAAGAGCCTCCTCGGCGGCGGCGCGCTGACGGGCTCGGGCATCGACGTGTCCTTCGAGGCACCCACCCGTGACTGGGCGGCCCGGCGCAACGCCCCCGTGGTCAACGCCTACTTGTACGACATCCGTGAGGACGTGGCCCGGCGCCAGAGCGGACGGGTGTCGGTGCGCGACAAGCGGGACATCGAGGTGCGGCGCCGCCGACCGCCACGCTGGTTCCGGCTGTCGTACCTGGTGACGGCCTGGACGAAGACCCCGCAGGACGAACACCGGCTGCTGTCCGCCGTACTGGCGACCCTGCTGCCGCGCGAGGTCCTGGCCCCTTCCGAACTCCCGCCCGCCCTGCGGGCACTGGAGCTGTCGATGCCGCTGACGGTGGCCGGCACCCAGACGGAGTCCCGTTCCCTCGCCGAGATCTGGTCCGCCCTCGGCGGCGAGCTGAAACCGTCCCTGGACCTGGTGGTGACCGCTCCCTTCCCCGCCTTCCCGGAGTACGACGCCGGGCCTCCGGTCACCGAGGGCGCGGTGGTCCGGGTACGCGAACTGCCCGGCGAACCGGCGCAGTCCAGCGAGCGCTCCCACCGGCCGCACCAGGTGGCCGCCGCCCGCGCCGCCCGCAAGGACGCGGCCTCTCTCAAGGACGCGGTGAACCGCCGCACGGACCAACGGTGAGCGCCCCCACCGAGGACGCGACGACAGCCGCCACCTCCGGCACCTCCGGCACCCCGACGGGCGACCCGTCCGACCCGACCGACCCGTACGTCTCGCAGGACTCGTACGGTCCGTACGACTCGCAGGACTCGCAGGACTCGCAGGACGCGTACGACTCGCACGACGATCCCGCGCACGCCCTGCTCGCCCACCTCGCCGTCCTGCGGGAGCGGGTGACCGCGCTGGTCGAGCACCGCGCCGCCACCGACCCCACGGCCGACGACCCGTTGCGCGGCCTGTACCTGTCCGACGACGCCGTACGCCACCTGCTGCGCACCTGGCCGTCCCCCGACGCCGACGAAGCCCTCGATGGCACCGAAGCTGCCGAAGGCACCGATGCCGCCCCGCCGCACGCGTCCGCCGACGCCCCGGCCGGTCCCGGTGACCGGCTGGCGCTGCTGGCCGGGAGGACCGGGCTGACCGAGCTGGACACCGCCGTCCTGCTCATCGCCCTCGCCCCCGACGTCGACCGCACCTTCGAGCCGCTCTACGGCTACCTCAACGACGACGTGAGCCGCCGCCGCGCCACCGTGGGCCTCGCCCTGGACCTGTGCGGGGTGCCCGCCCACCTGGCGGCGGTCCGGGCCCGCTTCCACACCTCGGCACCGCTGCGCGCGCTCGGTCTGCTGGAGGTCGAGGAGCCCGAGCGGCCCTTCCTCACCCGCTCGTTGCGGGTCCCGGACCGACTGGCCGGCCATCTGCTCGGCGACGACACCCCGGACGCCGCGCTCCTCGGCCGGCTGCACCCGATGCCGGACCCGCTGCCCGTGGGCGCCGGCGCCGAGGACTTCACGCGCCGCCTGGTCGCACGGCTGCACGACGGCCCGCTCACCGTCTACCTGCGCGAACAGCGTGAGGGTGACGGGCTGGCCGCCCTCGCCTCCGTCCTGCGCGCCGCGGGCCTCGACGCGCTGTGCTGCTCGGGACCCGAGGACGACCTCTCCACCGTTCCCGAACTGCTGCGCGAGGCACGCCTCGGCGGCCGGGCCGTCGTGGTGTCCGGCCTGCCCGGCCGACCGGGCCCGCTGGTGCGGGCGCTGACCGCGGCGACGGACGTGACCGTACTGCTGACGGACCCCCGCCCGTACGACCCGCAGTGGGCGCCCCACGACCCGCTGGTCCTGGACGCGCCGGGCCGCCGGGCCGGCGGAGCGGCCGCCTGGCGGGCCGCGCTGGGCCCGGACGCCGACGGCTTCGACCTGGCCACCGCCGTCGCCCCCTACCGCCTGGGCGGCGACCGGATCCAGCGGGCCGCGCACGCCGCCCGCGCCCTCGCCGCGTTCGACGGCGGCCCGGTCACCGCCGACCACGTCCGGCTGGCGGCCCGCCGGCAGTCGGCCTCCGGCCTGGAGAGCCATGCCCGGCGGATCCGCCCCGCCGTGGACTGGCGGGACCTGGTCCTGCCCGACGCGCCCCTCGTCCAACTGCGCGAACTCGCCCTGCGCGCCCGCCACCGCGACCGCGTCCTCGGCGACTGGCGGCTCAGCGCGGGCGGCGGACGCGGCCGGGGCGTCCTCGGCCTGTTCGCGGGCGAGTCCGGCACCGGCAAGACCCTGTCGGCGGAGGTGGTGGCTGCCGACCTGGGCCTCGACCTCTACGTGGTCCAGCTGTCGTCGATCGTGGACAAGTACGTCGGCGAGACCGAGAAGAACCTCGAACGGATCTTCACGGAGGCCGACCGCACCGACGCCGTGCTCCTCTTCGACGAGGCCGACGCCGTCTTCGGCAAGCGCTCCGAGGTCAAGGACTCGCACGACCGGTACGCCAACATGGAGAGCGCCTACCTGCTCCAGCGCCTGGAGTCCTTCGACGGCATCGCCCTGCTCACCACCAACCTGCGCGCCAACATCGACGAGGCGTTCACCCGGCGCCTGGACCTGGTCGTCGACTTCCCGTTCCCGGACGCCGGTCAGCGGCTCGCGCTGTGGCGGCACGGACTCTCGCACGTCCCGTCCGCCGACGGCATCGACCCGGCCCCGCTGGCCCGGGACTTCGAGCTGGCGGGCGGGTCGATCCGCAGCGCGGTGGTCACCGCCGCCTACCTCGCCGCCGGACGCGGGGACCACGTGACGGCGGGCGACCTCCTGGAGGGCGCCCGCCGCGAGTACCGCAAGGCCGGGCGTCTGGTGCCCGGCGAAGGCGGTTGGTGACCCGGACCCCGGTCACCCCTCCTTCTTGGGGTGGATGATCTTCCACTCCTGGTCGTCGACGTTGGTGCAGTCGGAGATGTTCAGCCGGGTCTCGGTGCCGCCGTTCCGGCCCTCGACGTTCAGGCACCTGTTGTTGCTCACGAAGTTGCGGATCCAGTAGTCACCGCTCTCCTGCTTCTGCACCCACCAGAGCTGGTTGTCGGCCAGCGTGCCGTCGCAGTGGTACTCGGCGACCCCCGTTCCGATCGGACGGGGTCCGTACTCCCCCAGGTCCATGCAGAGCTTGTCCGTGACGTTGCGGATCTGGAAGAGCGGGACCCCGCCGGGACCGCCCTTCTCGTATTTCACCTCAAGGTTCCAGAACTGGTTGTCGCCCTCAAGGTGGCAGTTGGCCTGCTGGACGATCCCTCTGGCCTTCCCCTTCTCACGTCCGGGGACGTCGGCGCACATCTGGGTGCTGGCGTTGCGCAGCATGACGTTCATTGCGGGCACGACGGGCTTCGGCTTCGGGGGCTGCTTGGACTCGCCGCCGCCCTTGCCCTCGTCTCCCTTGCCCCCGCCGCCGTCGCCCTTGGGTTCCTCGGAAGCCGGCTGCTCGGGTGCCTTCGGCTCCTCGGGCACCGACTCGGCCGCGCTCGGCAGCGTCTCGGGACTCGCGCTCGGACTGGGCGCCAGCGCACTGCCCGCCTGCTCGATCTGATCGACGGCGCTGGTGCGGACCTGCGGCTTGTACGCGATCCAGATCATCACGAACGCGATCGTCAACGCCAGCGCGATACCGAAGAACGCCGCCAGCCAACCCGGCAGGAACCCACGCTGCACATACGTACCCTCGACCTCCGTCGGCTCGACCCCCGACCGACGCACCGCCAGCGTGTACGGCCGCTCCTCCTTCGACCCGAACCAGATGATCTGCCGCGGCTTCAACGTCGTCTCCACGAACGCCGCCCGACCCGGCTCGATCTGCACATTCCCCGGCCGGATCTCGTACGACAGATGATCCCCGGTATCACTACCCGCGACCGACGCCGTCACCTTCGTATTACCGAGGTTGTCGACCGCCAGCCGCGGCCGACCCCGGAACCGCCCCTTCACCGTCGGCGGCACCAACTCCGCCCGCACCTCGGCGAACGGCGTGATCGTCAGATTCCCCTCCGGAACCGTCACCGCATCCGGATGCTCCGTCGGCGTAATCCGCACCGCATACGGATTCGGCCCGGCGGCCGCGTCAGGGGTCCGGGGCGGCGCGAACGTCAACTCGACGGTGCCGGTCGTCCCGGGGTACAGCCGCAGCGTCGGCGGCTCCACCGTCGTCCAGGGCGCCACGTCCCCGACGGGCTCGAACCGGTACTCGTCGACGACATCACCGGTATTACGCACCCTCAGCCGCACACGCGTGCTGCTGCCGGGATCGACGGTGGCGGACGCGGGCTCCAGGGAAGTCCAAAGGCTCACACACCGACGCTACGCATGTCCCGATGCTCCGTCAGGAGTTCGAGGGGCAGACCCGGTTGCCCTCGGAGCCTCCCTCACACGGTGATACGGACAGCCTCCAGCTGGAGCTTCCGGTCCATCGGGCTGCCGAAGTACCGCCAGTCCGCGGGCTTGGTGCAGCCCTGCTTCTGCCAGCCCTTGTCCTTCACGTGGGTGTTCGGGCAGACGGCGCCGTCCACGGTCTTGAGGGTGAAACCCTGGAGAGGCGAGATCGCCTCCTTGGAGCTGCCGAGGTACATGTCGACGCCGTCGGCGGCACTCTTCCACTTGGAGCCGGTCAGCCACCCCTCGACGACATGGGCTCCGTTGCCGGTGACGCCTCCCGTCCCGGCCACAGCGATGTTGAGAGCCTTGATCGGCAGCTTCTTGCCGACCGTGCCGGCCTCGGCACCGTCGCACACCGGGTCCTGCCATCCCCGGTCCGCCACATAGGCGCGGTAGCAGATGTGCCGGCCCTCGCTGCGCGCGGCGATCTCCTTCACCGCTGTGGCCGCGGTCCGGGGCTTTGGCGGATCGGCCTTCTTCGACTCGCCGCCGCCCTTGTCGCCGCCACCACCGCCGCCGCCGTCGTTCTTGGGCTCCTCGGACGCCGGCTGCTCGGGCACCTTCGGTACCTCGGGAGGCGACTCGGCCGCACTGGGCAGCGTCTCCGGAGCGGCACTGGGACTGGGACTGGGCGCCAGCGCACTGCCCGCCTGCTCGATCTGATCCGCGGCACTGCTACGGACCTGCGGCTTGTAAGCGATCCAGATCATCACGAACGCGATCGTCAACGCCAGCGCGATACCGAAGAACGCCGCCAGCCAACCCGGCAGGAACCCACGCTGCACATACGTACCCTCGACCTCCGTCGGCTCGACCCCCGACCGACGCACCGCCAGCGTGTACGGCCGCTCCTCCTTCGACCCGAACCAGATGATCTGCCGCGGCTTCAACGTCGTCTCCACGAACGCCGCCCGACCCGGCTCGATCTGCACATTCCCCGGCCGGATCTCGTACGACAGATGATCCCCGGTATCACTACCCGCGACCGACGCCGTCACCTTCGTATTACCCAGGTTGTCCACCGCCAGCCGCGGCCGACCCCGGAACCGCCCCTTCACCGTCGGCGGCACCAACTCCACCCGCACCTCGGCGAACGGCGTGATCGTCAGATTCCCCTCAGGAACCGTCACCGCATCCGGATGCTCCGTCGGCGTAATCCGCACCGCATACGGATTCGGCCCGGCGACCGCGTCAGGGGTCCGCGGCGGCGCGAACGTCAACTCGACCGTCCCGGTCGTCCCGGGGTACAGCCGCAGCGTCGGCGGCTCCACCGTCGTCCAGGGCGCCACATCCCCCACAGGCTCGAACCGGTACTCGTCAACGACATCACCGGTATTACGCACCCTCAGCCGCACACGCGTGCTGCTCCCGGGATCAACGGTGGCGGACGCGGGCTCCAGCGAAGTCCAAAGGCTCACACACCGACGCTACGCACGTCCCGACGCACCGTCAGGAGCCCGAGGGGCAGGCCGGGCGGTCGCGAGGGCCTGGCCGTCTGCCCTCACGTCCCCCCGCGGACCCTTCTCACCTGTGGTGCCACTCGCTGACCGGCAGGCCGTTCGGCACCTTGAGTTCGAAGGATCCGCCGATCACGGCGTCCAGTGCCGCGGCCGGTTCGTTTCCCGCTCCGAAAGCCGAGGCCGCCAACAGCTCCTTCAGCTTCGTGCCGGATCCCCGGAACGCATGGGCTCCCTTGAGCGCCTCACGCGCTCCGTCCGCGTCCATGTTCTTGTTCATTCGCTCCAGCAGGTCCGCGGAGACCCAGCAGTCCGGGATGCTGTCCAGGTCCCACTCCGCGTACCAGTGCTTGTTGTTGAGCCAGTTGCGGTCGGGCACCTTGCCGTCGACGGCCACCAGGTAGAACGAGAACTTGATGTTGCCCAGCGAGCGCCAGTCCGCGACGTTCGTGTTCGCGCTCGCCCCTCCGGCCTTCGCGTTGTCGTATGTCGACATGATGTCCCGGAAGGTCGGCGGGGACTTCGGGTCATCACCCGTGTAGTGGCGGATCGTCCACCGCTTGGCCAGCAGGCTCTGGGACGCGGTCTTGCGGACAGCGGGAATTTTGTGCTTCTCGACGTCTTTGATGTGGGAAAGCATGTCGAAGTCCGCCTGTCCCTCACCGGCGGGGAACTGCTGCTTTCCCATGTACTGCATCAGCTCCCAGGCGTCGTCCTTGGAATGCCCCGACGCCTCCAGGGCGGCGATCATCTCCGCCGGGTTCCGGGCAGCGCGCAGCGCGTCGTCCCCGGCCCGCTGCACAGTGCCGCCACCCTCGGACCCCGTGCTCCGCTGGACGGCCGTCTCCGTACCGTCCGCCTGCTCCGAGACCCTGCGCTGCGCGACGACGGACGGGGCGGTGCCGGCTCCGGACATGAAGGCGTCGCTGTCGGTGTCCGCCGCCCGCTCGGAGCCCTGCCCGGGGTCCGTGACGATGAGGCCGGGACCGTGGTTGTTGCCCGTCTCGGGGATGCCCTTGATGTTCTTGTCGAGGTGGCTGGCCTCGTGGACGAGGGTCTTCGTGTCGGTATTCGGACCGAGGAAGATGTGCTTGCCGACCGTCATGGCCTCGGCGCCCAGGGCCGCGGTGGCGCGCTGGGCTATCGGGTTGTCGTGCACGCGCCCCTCGGAGAGCCGGTCGTTCCGGAAGAACGGCTTCGCCTTGGCGAGGAAGGCCCCGGGGAGCGACGTGCTCGCCGTGTTCCTGGCAGCGTCGAGGAGGCTGCGCTGAGCCGTCGGACCGGTGTCCTCCGCGGCTCCGTGCCCGCAGCCGGGCCCGTGCTCGTGCGGGGCTTCCCGGCGCTGCACGGTCGGCGCCGCGTGCCCGCACCCCGGGCCGTGCTGGTGCCGCTCCGCCTCGACGGACCGGGCCACGGCCGCGTTCCCGGCCAGGCGCTGGAGGGTCAGCATCCGCTGGACGGGCGCGCTCGGCGCGGCCACCTGGCGGGCCGTCGCGTCCCGCTCGTCGGACGATCGGCTCCGCGTTCCGTGCGCGCGCACGACGCTCCCTTCGACACCGGACGGTTGACCACCCAGCCTTACCGGAGCACCCCCGCCTCCGGCAGGTCCGTGAGGGCAGCCTCGGGGGCAGTCCGGGCGGGCGACGGGAATCGCCGGGCGGCCCTACGGGTAGGTCCTACCGCCCCCGACGAACCACCGCGCCTTGGACCGGCGGCCCAACGGACAGGCCCTACCCGCCCCAGAGAACCGCCGCGCCGCCCCGGACCAGCCGCCCCCACCGACAGGCCCTACCCGCCCCCGGCAAACCGCCGCGCCCCGGACCGGCCGCCCCCCACCGACACGTCCTACCCGCCCCCGGCAAACCGCCGCGCCTCGGACGCCGGCATCCGGATCACCACCGGGATGGGCAGTACGCCGTCCCGGACACCGACGGCCACCGCGCCCCGCACCCCCTGCGTGTGCCGGCGCCGCACCCGCGCCACCGCCCGGAACTCCAGGGTGAACTGCACGAGCGCCGAGGTCTCCTTGGGCTTCTGGAGCGGGACGGTGCCGGCCGCGTTGCCCACCGTTCCGGCCGCGCCGCCCTCGCTGCCGACCCCGCCGGGCGCGTTGGTCAGGCCGGACTGCTCGACCCGCACCGGTCCGCCGCCGCCCGAGAAGCCCGCCGAACGGCCGTGCCGCGCCGCCTGCCGGTGCTCCACGCTCGCGGGACGGGGGCCCTCCGGGCCGCTCTGGGCCACCGTCTCGAAGGTCATCGCCTCGCTCTCGCCCAGCGACCGGGCGTCGAGCAGCCGCGCGTGCAACTCGCAGTCGACGTCGCGGCCCTCGGCGCCGGAGATGTGCACCGGCGGCAGTTCGGCACCGGCGGACACCAGGAGCGGCAGGGCCGCCAGCAGCCACTCGGTGGAGACCGCCTCGCCGTGCGCGTAGTGCGCGGCGCTTCCCGTGCCGGGGCCGGTGCCCGCGTCGGCGCTCGCCATCGCCCGGCCGATCAGTGCCCGCACCTGCGGCGCGCCCCGGAAGCCGTCGGCCTGCGCCTCCATCGGCAGCCTCGCCCCCGCCGCCCGCCACGTGCCCAGCGCGGCCGGGTGGGCGCCGCTCCCGCCCGGTGCGACCTCCGGCCGCCGTCCCGGAAGGCGCTCTTCGGATACCGGAGTCACGTTGGCCAGGGCCGCCAGGTCCTTCTCCAGGGCGCGGTGCACCAGGGCGCCGCCGAGACCGACGCGGGCCACCTGCCCGTCGGCGGACCGCAGTTCCAGCTCGGCCGTGACCGGGACGCGCACCTTCACCGACGGCGCCTCGCCCACGATGGCCCGCAGCCCGGTCTGCCCGCGCTCGGCGACGGCCCGGCTGGTGGCCTCTGACCGGCCGGCCACCGGTCCGAGGACCCCGGCGCTGCGGTCGGTGGCCGCCTCCCCGGCCGCCTCGGAGCCGGTGAGCACGAGGCCCACGCCGTCGGAGCTGCTCTCCTGGTGGGTTCTCGTACGCTGCGCGGCCGCCACGGTCGCGTACTCCATCTCGCGGTCGCCGCCCGACGGCCCGACGATCTCACCGGCACCGGTCCGCCGGACGTGGAACACGGCCCGGTACGGCTTGGCACGGCGGCCGGGCCTGCTGCTGTTGCGCAGCAGCTCCACGGGCACGCCGCCGTCCATGGCCCCGGCGAGCAGGCCGGTGGCGCCGGCCGGGTCCAGGACGCGCAGCAGCCGCTGCACGTTGTCGAAGCGGTCGTCGAGCCGGTGCGAGGGCAGCAGGTCCTCCGCCAGGCTCCGGTCCTTCACGGCCGCGCGCAGCCGCCGCAGGAGGGGGACGAAGTCGGGCAGTTCGTCGATCAGGCCGAAGCCGATGGGCATGCCCTTGGCGTGCGGGGGGAGGGGCGTGGGGACCGCCGGGGTGTCGGTGTCCGTCTCCCGCTGCCGTTCCCTGCCTTCCTCCTCTCCCGCGCCGGTCTCGATCGCCTTGCCCTTGCCCTTGCCCTCGCTGCTGCCTTCGCCCTTGCCCTCGCTCTCGCTCCTGCCTTCGCCCTTGCCGCCGCTCCTGCCGTCGCCCTTGCCGCCGCTCTTCTCCGCCGCCGGGCCGGGCGTGCCGAACAGGCCGTCCGGTCCCATCCGCGCGAGCGTTTCCTCCTGCTCCTTCGCCCGTTCCTCCGGGTCGCGCAGCCCCGCCGCCGCCAGCTGGGCCCCGGTGAGCCACAGGCCGACGCTGCCGGGGATCGTCCGCTGCCTGGCCGCCGTGTAGGGGCCCCGGCCGTTGACGGCGACCTCGGCGACCATGCTGACGGCCAGGTCGCACTGGACGAGGTAGAGCGGGCGGCTGCGCGGGGCGACGGCGTTGCGTTCCACCGTGCCGCTCAGCGTCGCGCTCTCGGCGTCGGTCGAGGCCTTGGTGTTGCGGTAGGCCGGGGTCTCCCACATCGACCAGCCCTGGCCCGTCTCCATCGCCCGGGCGTTGCCCGAGTACGTCCTGCTCCTGGTCCGCGCCCGCTGTCCGGAGCCCTGGTGGCCGCCGAGCGCCATGTTCTCCATGCCCGCGCCGGTACTCCGGTGCCGCACACGGGGGTTGGTGAGGGCGAAGCGGGTGCCGACCGCGCCGTCCAGCGCGGCGAGCCGCCTGGGATGACGCAGGCCCGCCACCACCCAGCCCGAGCTGACGCCCTGCCTCAGGGCCGCCGTGACGGCCTGCGGGCCGAACCGGTCCTCGACCGCGAGGCGCGGCGCCAGGCCCTCCGCCTCGAACGCGGTGTCGCCGGGCTTGTCGGTACGTCCGCCGCGCGCGGCCTGGGAGAGCAGCATGAAGGCCAGGTCGCGGATCTCCTTGGCGTCCCCGACGGTCTCCACGAAGTCCCAGTCCCGCAGACCGCGGCCCGCGGGCCGGGTTGTCAGGTCGGTGATGCCGGTGGCGTCGAGCTTGCCGATCCGGCCCTGCCGCGCCGCGGCCCGGCGCCGGTTCAGCCCCTCGTACGCCTCGTCGTCCAGGGTGGTCGCGGTCGGGGCGCTCAGCCGCACGTCCTGGCCCTGCTCGCCCAGCTCGCGCAGGGGATTGTCCTCGGCGGTGCGGTCGTCCGAACTGGCGATCACCTCGGCCGCCGGAGTGTGCCGTCCGGGACGACCGGGGGTGAGGGCCCGCTTCGCGGTGCGCTCGCGGCTGGTCATGGTGACGTGCACGCCGAGCGACAGCCGGGTGGCGAACGTACTGGTCGACACGTCACCGCTGTTCAGCGAGTCGGTACGGGTCACCGGGCCGCCCTGGGCGCTGCGGCTGCTCTCCACCGCCGCCTCGGCGGCCACCTGCGCGGACAGCGCGCCCGGCACCAGGGTGCCCTGGACGGCGCCCTGGACGCCCGCCTTCCGGGCGGACACGCCGCCCGTCTGACCGCTCGACCCCACGCCGGCGCTGCTGCGCACCAGCCAGTCGGGGGTGTCGCCGAGATAGGTGACCGGGCCGATCCGGCCCCGGACGCGGACCTGTACGTCGTCCGACCTCAGCCCGGACTTGCGGCGCAGCCGCACGGGCACCCCGGTGGACAGCAACTGGTCCTTGTTGGCCCGCAGGTTGGTCTCGGACAGGACGGTCAGCAGTTCCCGGTAGTTGCGCCGCTGGGCCTCGGCGTCCGTGCGGTTCGCGGATCCGCCGGTGGCGCCCCTGCCGGTGGCGGCCCCGCCGGCGGTGTCCCTGCCGGTGGCGGCCCCACCGGTGGCGCCCCTGCCTGCGGCGGCCTCGCCGAACGGCGGCAGATAGCCGGCCAGCCGGGGGTCGGACGCGAACAGCCGCTCCAGCGTCTCGATCAGGGGGCGGGTGTCGAGGTGGGTGAGAGCGGCGCTGGAGCCCATCGCGTCGAACGGCAGATGGCGTTCGACCTTGCGCGGGCTGCCGTCGGCGTCCCGTTCGGGGGTGCCGTCGGCCTTCGTACGGTCCGCCTTGGTGAACAGCTCGCCGGGTTCCGTGCCGGCGGGCAGCGGCAGCCCCAGGTGGTGGGCCTCCTCGGCCCGCATGCTGACCCAGGCGTCGACGGTGTGCCGGGCCGAGCGGCCGGCCGGGGCGACGGTGTGCCCCGGCGCGGCGGGCCCGGTGCCCTCGACGGTCAGCAGGATCCGGCCCAGGTACAGGGCCTTGCTGCCGCGCACCTCGGCACCCTGCCGGGTGGCCGCCGCCTGGTCGGCCGAGGAGAAACGCATCCGCCGGAAGCTGACGCCGGGCATCGTCTTGATGCGTACGGACGGCCCCGCGCCCGGAGCGCCGAAACCGACGGCGGGGCCGGCCCCCGCCATGCCGCTCATGCCCTTGCCCATGGAGGCGCCCATGCCGTGCTGCGCCTGCTGATGGGTACGCAGCTGGGTCTGGCCGGCCTTCCACGCGGGGGTCAGGGAGACGATGTCGGCCCGCATCCGGTAGGCGCTCTCGGCTCCGGCGGCGCCGGCCGACAGGTCCTCGCTCGCCACCCAGCCGGTCAGCAGGCGCGGCAGGTCCTGGAGGATCGTCGCGGCGCTGGTGGCCTCGTAGAGCCGGGTGCGGTCGGCGGAGTCCGGGGGCGCCGCCTGGGGGTGCAGGGTGGAGTTCACCTGGTCGAACAGGCCCCCGCCGCCCGCGTGCGGGGCGCCCCGGTCCTCCACGCCGACGACCGCCATCGAGGTGGCCTGCCGTACGCCCTTCCGCTGCTCCTCGGAGAGATCGGATGCGGGGCCGGGGGCCGGCCGCTCGGTGCCGAGGGGCACGAGGTGTTCCTGCGGCACCCGCATGGTGAGGGTGCCGTCGGCCTCCACGACCCGCGCGGTGCCGTAGGGGCCCTGCGGTCTGATCCGCACGGTGTAGCGCACGTGCCGCAGCGCCCGGACCGTGCCGCCGGAGCTGCGCAGGGTGCGCGGCTCGGCCACCGTCCTGGTGTTGTGCACGTCGTGGTCGCTGCGCAGCCCGAGGCCGCCCGCGAGCTGCGCGCCGCCCCAGACGCCGGGCACGGGCGTCGGGACCAGGACCGTACCGGAGCCGCTGAGGCCGATCTGCTTCGAGCGGGCGGTGTCGGTCACCACGGTGGCGGACGAGGAGTGCTGCTGGTCCACCTTCGTGTCGTTGTCCCGGGCCGCCAGGTCGGCCGGGGCCCGTTCCTGCGGCAGGACGGGCGAGGCGGCGTCGGGGTTCTCGAACAGGGCGGGCTCCGGCGCGGCGTGCCCCGGGTCCGGCCGGACGGAGACCGTGACGTCGTACGCGCCCTTGCTCCCCTGCACGGTGAAGACCCGGCCGCGGCCGTAGAAGGTCTCCGGCCGCCCCGCCAGCTCCCGCTTCACCGTGGCCACGTCGCGGTCCGCCCCGCCCGGGATCGCGGCGACCGCCCGGCCCACCGCCTCGTGACCGGTCAGCCCCGACACGGTGGAGAGTCCCGCCGACGTCATGTCCGTCAGATACGGGGGCAGCACCAGCGGCGGATGCTTCGGGGCGTTGCCCGGTCTCGCGATCTCCGGTCCCGTGCTGCGGCCGGCGACGGGCGGGGTGCGCCGGGTGTTCCGGGTGTTCCGGGCCGGACGGCGGCGCGGCGGAGTCCGGACGGCAGCCGTCCGCTCCCCCGTTCCGCCCTCCTCCGCGACCGCGGCCGGCGTTCCGTCCTCCTCCGCGACCGGGGCCAGCGGCGCCCGCGCCACCACGAGCGGACCGCCCGGTGTGTCCGGCGGGCTCGGGGCGGGACGGCTGCCGATGAGGCGGGAGGCGGCGGCGTTTCCGGCGCTGCCCTGGATGGCCAGCAGCTCCCGCGGGCCGAGCGCGGCCCCGGAGGCGGGCGCCGGTGCAGGTCCGCCTGCCTGACCGCCTACCTGTCCGCCGTACGACTCCCGCCCACCGCCGTACGACTCCCGCGCACCGCCGTACGACTCCCGCGCACCGCCGTACGACTCCCGCGCACCGGCCCTGCCGACGTCGGCGGCCCTGCCCGCGTCGGTGGACCTGACCGGCGGGGGCACCGCCGCCGTGCGGCCCGGCACGCCGCCGTCCGGACCGGACTTCTCCTGCCGTCCCCGCATCGCACGCCCCTGCCCGACGAGGCGTCGGCCCCGTCCCCTCGTCGCCGGCCGTCGAGAACCGGCGCGGGCTCGGCGTGGTGCGGAGCCCGGCCAGGCCGGGAGGCTAACTCATGAACGGGGACCGGCCACAGGGTGAAGATCGAACGAAAGCGTCCCCAACAGGCGGTGTCGGACGCGGTGTCGGGGCTCCCACCAGCGGCCGAACGCCCCGGCCTGCCCCAACGGGCACAGCCGGGGGCAAGGTCGGTGCCCCCACTCCGGCACCCCGGGGCGTTTCGGGGGGAGCAACGCGCGCGCGAGGGTGAGGGGCGTCCTGTCTCGTACCCCGAGGAGAGCAGAGCATGCCGTCCTACCTGTCGCCCGGCGTCTACGTCGAGGAGGTGGCCAGCGGCTCGCGCCCGATCGAGGGAGTGGGCACCTCGGTGGCGGCCTTCGTCGGTCTCGCGCCGACCGGCCCGCTGAACGAGCCCACGCTGGTGACCAACTGGACGCAGTACGTCGCGGCCTTCGGTGACTTCACCGACGGGTACTACCTCGCGCACTCCGTCTACGGGTTCTTCAACAACGGCGGCAGCGCCGCGTACGTCGTCCGCGTCGGCGGTTCCGCCGAGGACGCCGTCGCCGGTTCGGACGGTACGTCCGCTCCCGCCGCGGTGACGGGTACCGCCGCCCCGGCCGCGCTGCCGGGCGCCGAGCCGAAGCAGCTCGGCACGTTCGCCGTGACGGCCAACGCCGCCGGGCAGCACGGCCCGCTGTCCGTCGAGGTCGCCGACCCCGAGGGCGAGGGCCCCGCCGAGCGCTTCAAGCTGATCGTCAAGGACGGCGAGAAGCCGGTCGAGACGTTCGACGTGAGCGCCAAGAAGGGCAACCGCTCCTACGTCGTCACCCAGGTGAAGGAGCGCTCCAAGCTCATCACCGTGACGGAGGCCGCGCCCACCGCGCAGCTGGCCCGCCCGGAGAACCAGAGCCTGACCCTGCCGGCGCCGCCGGCCGCCGCCCCCGCCGCCCCGGTCGAGAAGAGCGAGAGCTCGCACCCCGGCCCGGCCCACTACCTCGGCGACTCCGCGGACCGCACCGGCTTCGGCGGCCTGGAGGCCATCGACGAGATCTCCATGGTCGCGGTGCCCGACCTGATGGCCGCCTACCAGCGCGGCGCGATCGACCTGGAGGCCGTCAAGGCGGTCCAGCTCGGCCTCATCGCGCACTGCGAGCTGATGGGCGACCGCGTCGCCATCATCGACCCGCCGCCCGGCCAGAACGCCCGTCAGATCCGCGTCTGGCGCCAGGAGACGGCCGGCTACGACTCCAAGTACGCGGCCCTGTACTACCCCTGGATCAAGTCCTTCGACCCGGCCTCCGGCCAGTCCCGGCTGATCCCGCCGAGCGGTCACGTCGCCGGCATCTGGGCCCGCAACGACACCGAGCGCGGCGTGCACAAGGCCCCCGCCAACGAGGTCGTCCGCGGCGCCGTCGACCTGGAGATCCAGATCACCCGCGGCGAGCAGGACCTGCTCAACCCGATCGGCGTCAACTGCATCCGCGCCTTCCCCGGCCGCGGCATCCGCGTCTGGGGCGCCCGCACCCTCTCCTCCGACCCGGCCTGGCGCTACCTGAACATCCGCCGGTACTTCAACTACCTGGAGGAGTCGATCCTGATCGGCACCCAGTGGGTGGTGTTCGAGCCGAACGACCACAACCTCTGGGCCCGCATCCGCCGCAACGTCTCGGCGTTCCTGGTCAACGAGTGGCGCAGCGGCGCCCTCTTCGGCCAGAGCCCGGCAGAGGCCTACTACGTCAAGTGCGACGAGGAGACCAACCCGCCGGAGTCGGTCGACCTCGGCCGGGTCATCTGCGAGATCGGTATCGCGCCGGTCAAGCCCGCCGAGTTCGTCATCTTCCGGCTGGCCCAGTTCTCCAGCGGCAGCGGGGAGCTGGAGGAGTAGGACACGCGTCCGCCGCCTCTCCGGCCCCCTCCCCCCGCCTCTCCCAGATCGCCAGATCGCCAGATCACCAGATCACTAGAAGGACAGCGAACACATGGCTCTCATGCCGGGTGACTCCCTCACAGCGAACAACTTCGGGCTCCAGATCGACGGTGTGATGGTCGAGTACCTCGCCGAGGTCAACGGCCTCACCCTCGAACAGGACGTCATCAAGTACCCGCAGAACAACAGCACCACCGGCAAGCACGAGACGGCCGTGCTCCCCGGCAACAAGAAGGACGGGCAGTGCACCGTCGTGCGGGGCATGACCCAGTCGTCGTCGTTCACCCAGTGGATCAACGATTCCATGAACGGCCGGATGTCCACGGCCCGCAAGAACGCCTCCATCATCCTGATGGACTCCGAGGACACCCCGGTCAAGCGCTACAACCTGCGCAACGCCTGGTGCAGCAAGATCGACGCCAGCGCGGTCAAGGCCGGCGACACCTCCGCGCTGACCGAGACGGTCACCATCGTGTTCGAAGAACTGGTCATCGAATAATGCGGCGCGCGGCTGTCGGGGCGCCCGCCGCGGCCCCCGAGGACCCCCAGACCGCGGCGGCGGGAGCGGACTTCCCCCGTTCGGCTCCCGCCGTCGCACCCACGGAGACACCTGCCGAGGCGGTACCGCGGCAGCAGCTGCGCACCGAGTTCCCCTTCGAACTGCCGCGCGGCTACGTCGACGACTCGGGCACGGTCCACCGGGACGGTGTGATGCGCCTGTCGACGGCACGGGACGAACTGATCCCGCTGCGCGACGTGCGGGTGCAGGAGAACCCGGCGTACCTGTCGGTGGTGCTGCTCGGCCGGGTCATCACCCGGCTGGGCACGCTGACGATGGTGCACGACGGGATCGTGGAGAACATGTTCGCCTCCGACCTGGCGTTCCTCCAGGACTTCTACCGTCAGATCAACGCGGAGGGCCACACCCGCGCGGCCGTTCAGTGCCCGCACTGCACGGAGCCCTTCGAGGTGGAACTCGGCGGGAGCCGCCTGGGGGAATCGTGACGTACGCGACCGACCGGCTGCACGAGGAGATCGCGTACGTCGCCTACCACTTCCACTGGAGCCTGGAGGCGATCCTGGATCTGGAGCACCAGGACCGCCGCCGGTACACGGACCAGATCGCGTCGCTCGTGACGCGTGGCGCGGCGGAGGGCTGATCGGTGGGATTCCTGGACCGGCTGCGAGGCCGTCGTGACGGGCTGCGGGACGGCGCCGGGGGCGGCGGCGCCGGGGGCGGAGACACGCCCCCGGCCGGGGCCGCCGGCTCGGACCCGGGCGGGAGTACGGCGAGTGCGTCGCGTACGGCGAGTACGGCGAGTACGGCGAGTACGGCCGCCGAGCCCGCGCCCGTGGCCGTCGCCGCCTGGACGGGCCTGCCGCCGATCCAGCGGGCGACGGGGGACGCGCGTACGGGAGTGGCGGACGCCGGGTTCGGCGGTCGGCTGCCGACCTGGCAGAACCCGTCGTTCACCGGGGCGCCGTCCCCCGCGGTACTGAACCCGGCGGCCGGCAGCAGCATGCTGTCCGGCACGTTCGGCGAGTCGGCGCAACCGGTCGCGGGGCCCGGACGCCCCGTGCGGTCACTGCCGTCGGCGTCGCCGGCCGGCGCGGCTCCGGTGCAGCGGATGCCGGTCGCGCCGCTGCGGGCGATACCGGCGGCGACGGCGCCGTCCGCGCCCACGGCTCCCGGTCCGACCGCTTCACCCGCGACGGTTCCCGGTGCCGCGTCCGCGACACCGGCCGCGCCGGTCCAATGGGCGCGCCCCGCCGGACCGGCGTCGTCCGCGGCACCGGCGAGCACGCCGGCCCAGGGCTCCCGTGGGGTACGCGTGGCACCGGTGCCGTCCGCCGCGCCACGCCCCCGGCAGTCTCTGACCAAGGCCCCGTCCGGGTCGGCGGCCGTGCAGCGCCGGGCCCTGCCCGCGAGCCGCCGGACGACCAGCGCCCTGCCGGACTCCTCGGGAGCGGCACCGTCGTCACCGGACGGTGACCGAGGGGAACCCGGCGCGGCCCCGGGCCCGGTCACCTCCCCGGCCCGCCCGTCCGGCACCGGGGCGGCCACGGCCACGGCCCCGACGGGTGCCACGGCCACGGCGCCGACCGGTGCCACAGCCACGGCGCCGACCGGTGCCACAGCCACCGGTGCTCCGGTGCAACGGGCGGCCCGCCCGCACCAGCAGCCGCCGACCGGCACCGACGCCCCGACGGCGACCCCGTCCGGGGGCGACGTCACGTCCGGCCTTCCGGTACAGCGCGCGGTACTCCGCCCCGGCCCCGCCCCGACCGCCGGTGCGCGGCACGCCGGCCCGACGTCCACACCCGCCGCTTCCGGCGACGGTACGGCAGCCGACGCCCCGGTGCAGCGCACAACGCCACGCCCTGGCCCCGCACCCACGACCGGTTCCCGGCACACCACCCCGACGTCCACACCCACGGCTTCCGGCGACGGCACGGCACCCACCCCCGCCGCTCCCGGCACCGGCCCGGCAACCGGCACCCCGGTGCAGCGGCCCGGCACCGCCCCGACCACCGGCGCCCGGCACACCACACCGACCTCCACCTCCGCTGCTTCCGGCGACGGCACGGCAGCCGGCACCCCCGTGCAGCGCGCGGTGCAGCGGCCCGGCCAGGCACCGGCCGGCCGCACCGGCCCCACTCGCGGGGCCGAGCCCGGCAGTGGCCGCCGGACTCCCTCGCCGGACGCCCCGGGCGCGCCGGTGCAGCGCGCCGTACCGCAGCCCGGCCCCACCGCGGCCACCCGCGCCACCACCGGGCCCGACCCTTCCCCGCCCGGCAACCGGACAACGCCCGCACCCGGCGCCGACCCGGCGACCGGCACGCCGGTGCAGCGCGCCGTACCGCAGCCCGGCTCCACACCGAGCGGGGCGACCGGCGAGCTTCCGGTGCACCGGGCGGTGCCCCAGTCCTCCACCGGCACGACCCGCAGCGCCCCTGCACCCAACGCCGCCTCCACCACCGGCCGTTCGGCCACCACAGCCGACGGCACCGCCGGCGACCTCCCGGTACAGCGAGCAGCGGCCCAGCCCACCACGCCCACGCCCGGCACCGGCACCGGCACCGGCACCTCACGCACCGGCCGGACACCGGCGGCGGCGTCGCCGCCTGCGTCGCCGTCGTCGTCGACCACGGGAGCCACCCCGCCGGCCGACCGTCCGGCGCCCCCAGTCGCAGGCAGCGCGACGACCGGCGCCCCGGTCCAACGGGTCATGCCTCCGCTCAACCGCCCCTCCGCCACCGCCAACCGGGCACCGGCCGCACCCAACCGCGCCGCGGCCTCCGGCACCCCGGTCCAGCGAACGGCGTCTTCGCCCGGCCGCTCCCCCGCGAGCCCCGAGAAGCACGACGCCGGTCCCGGCGACGCGGCACCCGGCAGCGCCTCCCGGACCAACGCGGCACCCCGCGGCAGCGCCCCCCGAACAGACACGGCACCCGGCACCCCGGCCCACCCGGCGTCCACACCCCCGCCGGTCCAGCGAGCAGCGGCCCGGACAGGCCCCGTACCGGCCCCGGACAACGGCGCGGGCACGCCCACCGCGTCCCGACCGGCCGGCACCGACCTGCCGTCAGGCAACCAGGCGGGCAGCCAGGCGGGCAGGGGAAGCGGCCCGAGCTCACCCGGAGCCACCACCTCCCGCGGCACCAGCGACGCGACCGACGCACAGCGGCCCTCGTCACCTCCCGCCGCCCCCGGCCGACCCACCACCCCGACCGGCGCGCAGCCCCCTGTCCAACGGCAGGCGACAACCCCCGGCCAACCGAAGACACCGCAGACACCGCGCCCCACGCAGCCCACGCAGTCTTCGCAAGCCACACAGCCCACGCAGCCCACGCAGCCCGAACCGGTCCGCCGCGCCCACAACGCCCCACCCCCCGCCGCCCCCGGCACCGCACCGCACCCGCCCACCGGCCCATCCCCCGCGACCTCGCGCACGGCCCCGCCCCCGGTACAGCGCTCCACCGGCCGGTCTGCCGAAGCACCGAACGCAGCCGCCACCGGCCCGACTTCGGCCACCGACCCGGCGTCCGCCGCCCACCGCGCCGCCCCCGTCGACTCCGCGCCGCCCACCGTCCAGCGGTCACTCCCGGGGAACCCCGGACCGGCCGCCGCCGTGCCCCTCTCCCGGCCAGGGATCGAGAAGCCGGCCGCGCCCAACCCCGCACACCCGGTGCAGCGCAGCGCCACGACGCCCCGACCGGGTCTCGGCGCCCCCACCTCGTCCAGGCCGCCGGCCACCGCCGTACGCCCGCCCACGGAGCCCGCTGCCGCCCCGCACGCACACCCGGCCCCCGGCCCGGCACCGTCCGCACCCGCGCCGGTCCAGCGAGCGGCGGCCCCGCGCCGCTCTCCACTCGGCGCTCCCCTCCGCACGCCGCCGACCGACACCACGTCACTCGCCGCGCGGTCACCGGCACCGGCACCTGCCTCCACCACCCCCCGCACCGACGGCCGTACGCCGCCGCCGATCCAGCAGACCACAGCCCCGAGCCCCACCACACCCACCACCACCCCCACCTCAGCGGCCCCGGCGTCACCCCCGCCGCCCCCGCACCGCGCCGCAGCCACCGGTAAGGCCGCCCCCGTACCGGCGACCCCAGGCACCCCCTCCCCCGCGCCCACCGCGCCGACCGCGCCCCAGCCAACTCCCCCCGTCCAGCGCTCCACCCGGCCCACGCCCACCAAGGCCGTACCCCTGCGCCGGCCCACGCCCCCGGGCGCCACCGCCACCGCGACCCCGCTCCCCGTGGCCCCCCTCACGCCACCCACACCGTCACAGCCCGGCCCACCGCACCCCGTCAGCGCACCGGCGACGGCGGCGGACGCCGACGCCACCTCCGCGCCCACCGTCCAACGCCTCCTCGGGCGCCGCACCGCCACCGGTGCCCTCGCCGCCCACGCGGCGGCCACCGTGTCCTCGGCCCTGAACCGCCTGCTGCCCCCGACGCCCCAGCACGCCCCGGCCGACCCGCCGCCCCCCTACAGTCCGCCGGAGTCCCAGAGCGCGTCACCGCCCGGCAACCCGCCCCCGTACTCGCCGAGTCAGGCCACCCCGGCGCAGGAGGACCCGCCCCCCGCGTACACGGCGGTCCCGGCCGGCGGGTTCGACCCGCGCGAGCTCACCGAGTTCCAGCTGGACGAACTGGTGCACCGGATCGTCGGCCGCGTCACCCGCCACGTCCGCACCGAGCTGCGCATGGACCGCGAACGGATCGGCAGACTCCGCGACCCCCGCCACTGACCGGCCCACCGGTCCGCCACTCCGCCCACACCGCCCCCACGACGCACCTGCCACACCAGACACACCCGACAGAAAGGCCCACCCCCGATGCCCCGCCAGGACCCGGGCTCCACGATCTGGTTCACCCTCACCATCGACGGCGAGAGCCTCGGCTACTGGAACGGGTGCGAAGGCCTGTCGTCCCAGGTGGAGATCGAGCAGCGCCAGGAGGGCGGCAACAACGGGTTCGTGTGGCAACTGCCCACCCGCGTCTCCTTCTCCAACATCCGGCTGACCCGCCCCCTCACCCCGGACACGGCGAAGGTCGCCAAGTGGATCTCCTCCATCCAGACGGGGATCAAGCGGCCGACCGCGCAGATCTCCGCCCTGCGCGCGGACGGGTCGCTGGTCGCCCGCTGGGGGCTGATCGACGTACTGCCCGTCAGCTGGCAGGGCCCCAGCCTCGACCCCGGCAACCCGGCCGTGGCGAACGAGGTCCTGGAAATCACCCACCACGGCTTCACCGACTGACGGCGCCGCGGAGCAGAGAGGAAGACCCATGGCAAAGAGCGGCAAGGGCGCCGGCAAGAGCCTCGTACGCGCCAGTCTCGCCATCCACGAGCCGCCCACCGGGGAGTCCACCACGCCCGGCGCGCTGATGCGTACCTTCGGTTTCGAGTTCAACCCGGCGCAGCTGACCCTCACCCGGCGGGCCCAGTGGAACGCGACCCCGACGGCAGCCGTGCGGGAGGCCGCGAAGCCGGAGTTCCTGGGTGCCGAGCCGCGGGAGATGACCCTGGAGATCTTCCTGGACACCTCCATGAAACCGGGCGCCAACACCGTGCTGAAGAAGGTCGAGTCGCTGCTGGACTGCTGCGAGGTGACCGCCAAGAGCCTCGCCGCCGACCAGCCGTCACCGCCCTGGCTGGTCTTCGAGTGGGGGTCGTTCTCCACGGCCCGGTTCACCGCGTACGTCGCGTCCGTCGAGGCGTCGTACAGCCTCTTCAGCGCCACCGGCATCCCCATCCGCGCCACCTGCCAGGTGCACCTGGTCGAGATCCCGGGCCCGACCCGGGGGCAGAACCCGACCTCCGGCGCGCTCACCGCACAGCGTGTGCACCGGGTCGTCGCGGGAGACTCGCTCCAGTCGCTGGCCTGGCGCGAGTACGGCAGCGCGGGCTCCTGGCGGGCGATCGCCGAGGCCAACGGCATCGACGACCCGTCCCGCCTGACGAACGGCACCGAACTGATGCTGCCCGCCGCCGAGGAGGTGCCTCACTGATGGTGCGTCCCGCGTTCTCCAGCGTCGTCAAGGTACGGATCGGTGCCGCCAAGGAGCTGCCCGCCGCCATCGCCCTGAAGCTCGTCGACGGCTGGGTCGACCAGGGCGTCGGCGTCCCCGCGGCCTTCCGCCTCACCTTCCGCGACCCCGAACGCACAGTCCTCGACAAGCTGAACGTGCACTTCGGCACCAGGGTGGTCATCACTCCGGTGGCCGACGGCCAGGGCATCGGCAAACCCCTGCTGACCGGCGAGGTCACCGCCATGGAGGCCGACTTCGACGGCACCGGCAGCTACACCGTGATCCGCGGCTACGACTTCGGGCACCGCATGATGCGCCAGCGCCGCGTGGCCGCGTACCGCAACCAGAAGGCCTCCGACATCGCCCGCAAACTCGCCGCCATGGACGGCGTGTCCATCGGCCGGATCCAGCCGACGAAGGGCGCGTACGGCTTCATCAGCCAGTCCAACGTCACCGACTGGGACTTCCTGGCCCGCCTCGCCGACGAGAACAACATGGTGATGTCCGTGGACTTCAAGGGGAAGTTCCGGTTCGTCAAGCTGCACCCGTCCTCCGGCGCGCCCTCCCCGCAGACCGAGGGCGCCAAGAGCGCCTACGTCCTCCAGGCCCGCCACGACATCACGCGGCTGCGGGCAGCGGTGACCGCCGCCGACCAGGTCGGCGAGGTCGAGTCGCGCGGCTGGAACGTCACCACCAAGAAGAAGATCGTCGAGACCGCGCCCGCCAAGACCGACCCGGGCTTCTCCATCGGCCGTACGCCCGGCGAGGCCGCCGCCAAGTTCAAGGCCGCCAAGCTCGTCGAGACCGCCCACCCCTACGACCGGCAGGACGAGGTCCGGCACGCCGCGAAGGCGCTCGCCGCCGACGTCACCTCCTCCTTCGCCGAGCTGGAAATCGCGGTGAAGGGCAGCCCCGACCTGCGGCCCGGCGTGCCCGTGGCACTCAGCGACGTCGGCAAGCCCTTCGAAGGCAAGTACACCGTCACCTCGGCACGCCACCACTTCGGCGACAGCGAGGGCTACCGGACCTGGATCACGGTCAGCGGACGCCAGTGGCGTTCCCTGTACGGGCTCGCCTCGGGCGGCGGCGGTGGCACGGACCCGGCGAGCGCGGCCCGGCTGCCCAGCGTCGCCAACGCCATCGTCACCGACGTACAGGACCCGCTGAAGCAGGGCAGGGTCAAGCTCTCGTTCCCCTGGCTCGACAACACCTACGTCAGCGACTGGGCGCGCAGCGTGCAGATGGGCGGCGTGGCCGGCGGCGGCGTCTTCCCCATGGACGTCGGCGACGAGGTGCTGGTCGCGTTCGACCGGGGGGCGCTGGACCATCCGTTCGTGATCGGCGGGCTCTACAACGGCCGGGACGTCCCGACCAGGAACGACGTGCCCCTGCACGACGGCCTGAAGAAGAAGGCCGTCCGGCACACCCTGTCCGACCGCCAGGGCAACCGCGTCGACCTGCTCAGCCAGCGCACCGGCGGACGCAAACAGGGCGTCCGGATCGCCAGCGGCGACGACCGGCTGACCATCAACCTCGACCGCACCCAGACCGAGATCACCGTCGACAGCAAGGGCTCGGTCAGCATCACCGGCAGCCGCTCGGTCAGCATCGACGCCGGCACCGACCTCACCCTCAGCGCCCGGCGCAGACTCACCATCAAGAGCGGCGGGCTCCTCGACATCCAGGGCCGCGGCCTCGTCAACCTCAAGTCACTGGGCGGCGCCGTCACCGTGGACGCGATGGGCGCCCTCAATCTCAAGTCCATCGGCGCCACCGTGATGACCAGCGGCGCCACCTTCCAGCTCAACACCATCGCCAACGTCGGCATCCGCGCCGCCACGCTCATGCTCAACGGCGTGGTCCTGGTCAACAACAAGCCCTACCCGATCCCGTGACGACGACGCGACCGGCACACGCGCGGACACACAGAAAGGAACCGGTGGCCCTCTGATGGCCGAACAGTTCGTCGGCTCCGGTTGGTCGTTCCCCCTGCGTATCGGGCCCACCGGCGGCATCGCCCTGGTCAGCGGCGAGCGGGAGATCGAGGAGGCCATGCAGCTGGTGCTGGCCACCGCCCCGGGCGAGCGGCCGATGCGCCCCGAGTTCGGCTGCGCCATCCACGACCTCGTCTTCGCCCCGGTCAACGAGCAGACCGCCGGCCGCATCCAGCACGAGGTGTACACCAGCCTGGACCGCTGGGAGCCGCGCATCGAGGTCCACGAGGTCGAGGTCAGCGCCGGCACCGATCAGAGCGTCCTCTACATCGACGTGCGCTACTCCATCCGCGGCACCAACAACCCGCGCAGCCTGGTCTTCCCGTTCTACGTCATCCCCTCCCACGACGAGCCGGACCTGCCCGACGGTCCGGCCGGCCCCGCGGGCCCGACGGGCTCTCCCGAAAGCGATCGCTGATGTCCCTGCCCTCCCCCAACCTCGACGACCGCCGCTTCCAGCAGTTCGTCGACGACGCCAAGCGCTACATCCAGCAGCGCGCCCCGGAGTGGACCGACCACAACGTCTCCGACCCCGGCGTCACCCTCGTCGAGACGGTCGCCCACATGGCCGACCAGATCGTCTACCGGCTCAACCGGGTGCCGGAGAAGAACCACCTCGCCTTCCTCGACCTGGTCGGCATCACGCTCTTCCCGCCGTCCGCGGCCCGCACGGACGTCACCTTCTGGCTGTCCGCGCCGCAGGAGGACGCGATCCTGGTCCCGGTCGGCACCGAGGTCGCCACCCTGCGCACCGAGCGGGACGAGGCGGTCGTGTTCTCCACCGTGGGCGACCTGACCGTCGTACCGTGCGAGCTGGGCCGCCTGGTGGTGCAGCACAGCGGCGAAGCCGTCACCGACCGGACCACGGACCTGGCCGAGGGCAAGGACCTGCTGTGCTTCTCGGAGGCCCCGGCCCCCGGCGACTGCATGCTCATCGGCCTCACCAACGCCACCCCGCACTGCGCGCTCGCCCTGGAACTCGACAGCCGCGTCGACGGCGTAGGCGTCGACCCCCGTCAGCCGCCCCTGGTATGGGAGGCCTGGACCGAGGACGGCTGGCAGCCCTGCGAGGTGGACCGGGACGGCACCGGCGGCCTCAACCGCCCCGGCGACATCGTGCTCCACATACCCGGCGGCCACGTCCTGTCCCGCAACGGCGGCCACGAGGCCGGCTGGATCCGCTGCCGGGTCACCGAGCCGCTGCCCGGTCAGCCGTTCTACACGACCTCGCCGACCATCCACTCCGCCGAGGCGTACACCATCGGCGGCACCACCGGCGCCATCCACGCCGAGACCGTGTACGACGAGGCCCTCGGCGAGTCCACCGGCCTGCCCGGCCAGCGGCTGCGGCTCGAACACGCCCCCGTGGTCGCCGACGACCCGCCGGTCCTCCTGCAGACCTCCGACGACGAGGGCTGGCAGGACTGGCAGGTCGTCCCGCACTTCGCGGGCTCCGGCCCCCACGACCACCACATCACCCTCGACGCCGCCACCGGCCGGATCGCCTTCGGCCCCGCCGTCCGCGAACCCGACGGCTCCCTGCGCCAGTACGGCACCGCCGCCCCCAAGGGCGCCGTCATCCGCGCCCGCCGCTACCGCACCGGCGGCGGCAGGGCCGGCAACGTGGCGCGCGGCGCCGTACAGGTGCTGCGCACCTCCATCCCGTACGTCTCCGAGGTCGTCAACCGCGAGGCCGCCCGCGGCGGCGTCGACGGCGAGACCGTCGAGGAGGCCAAGCTCCGGGCGCCGATCACCCTGCGCGCCCAGGAGCGCGCCGTCACCCTGCGCGACTACGAGGAACTCGCCCGCCGCGCCGCCCCCGAGACCGCCCGCATCACCTGCCTGGAGGGCAAGGAGGGCGAGCACGGCGCCTACGCCGTCCGCGTCCTGGTCGTTCCCCAGGCCGTCCCCGACCCCGGCGGCCGGCTCCGCTTCGAGCAACTCGTCCCCGGCGACGCCCTCCTGGGCCGCATCACCCGCCACCTCGACGAACGCCGCCTCATCGGCACCCGCCTCGCCGTCGGCCCGCCCTACTACCAGGGCGTCACCGTCGTCGCCACGGTGCACGCCTTCCGCGGCGTCGACACCGACCGCGTACGCCGCCAGGCCCACGACGCGCTCTACCGCCACCTCGACCCGCTCACCGGCGGCGCGGACGGCAAGGGCTGGCCCTTCGGCCGCCCCGTGCAGACCGGCGAGGTCTTCGCCGTGCTGCAGCGCGTGCCCGGCGTGGAACTCGTCGACGAGGTCGTCCTGCACCCCGCCGACCCCCTCACCGGCAAGCGCGGCGACCCCACCGACCGCATCGACCTCGAACCCCCGTCCCTGGTCTTCTCCTTCGACCACCGGGTCCGAGTGATCGGGGACGGCGCGTGACGGCCGCGTCCCACCGGGGTTCCGTCGACGGTCTCGGCTCCTCGCTGCCCATCGGCTCGATGCTGCCGGCCGTCTTCGCCGACGACGACCTCGCCCAGCGCTTCGTCGGCGGCCTCGACGACGTCCTCGCCCCGATCCTGAACGTCCTGGACTGCCTGGACACCTACTTCGACCCGGCCCTCACCCCGGCCGACTTCGCCCAGTGGCTCGGCAGCTGGGTCGGCGCCGAGACCGACGGCACCGAACCCGAGGACCGGCTGCGCGCCGCCGTCGCCGCCGCCGCCCGCCTGCACCGCGTACGCGGCACCCGGCGCGGTCTGTCCGAGGCGGTACGGCTGGCGTTCGGCGCCGAACCCGACATCACCGAGAGCGGCGGCGCCGACTGGAACGCCCGCCCGATCGGCCCGTTCCCCGGCACCCCACGCCCGCACCTCCACGTCGCCCTCCGGCTGCCCGACCCGTCCCCGGCCGACATCCATCGCCTGGACACCCTGGTCGCCGCCGCCCGCCCCGCCCACATGCCCTACACGGTCGAAGTGACCGCCTCCGAAAGGACCCCGGAGAGATGACCACGCAGAACTGCGCCGAGTGCGGAACCCGCGCGGAACCGGGCCAGTCCTTCTGCGACGCGTGCGGTGCCGTACTCCGCTGGGACCAGGCCGGCACCCGCACCGCGCAACCCGCGGCCTCCTCGTCCGACCGGGGCCCCGGCTGGGACGCGTTCTCCCGCCCCGGCCCCGGCGGTACGGGCGTACCTCCCGCCCGTACCGGCCGCGCGACGCCCACCACCGGCGGCCCGGACGACGACGACACCGAGGAGACCCCGGCGGTACCCCACCCACGCCACCCGACGAACGCGACCGCGGGCGGGAGCATGCCGGGGGCGGCAAGTGCCGCAGGCGCGGCAGGTGCCGCAGGTACCGCGGGTGCCGCAGGCGCGGCAGGTGCGGCAGGTGCGGCAGGTGCTGCGGGTGCCGCAGGCGCGGCAGGTACCGCAGGTACCGCGGGTGCCGCAGGCGCGGCAGGTACCGCGGGTGCCGCAGGCGCGGCAGGCGCCGCAGGCGCCGCAGGCGCGGCAGGCGCCGCAGGCGCCGCAGGCGCGGCAGGCGCGGCAGGCGCCGCAGGTACCGCAGGCGCCGCAGGCGCCGCAGGCGCGGCAGGCGCGGCAGGCGCCGCAGGTACCGCAGGCGCTGCGGGTGCCGC
>NZ_JBHJRX010000019.1:0-48631 GCF_042268605.1 Streptomyces sp. NPDC056296
CCGCCCGCACCGTCGACCAGAGGCCGGCGTTCGGCCCGCCCGGCCCCCGACGCGCACGGCCCGGCCGTGGCGTACGACGAGGTACCGCGTGAGCGTGCTGGACGAGCCCTCCACCGCCCGCGACCGGCAGGTCCTCGTCACGCGTCCGCGCTGACGGTCTCCGCCGGGATTCCGCGCTGCCGTCGTCGCGCAGTGCTCTGCCGTACGACGAGATGGGTCGCCAGTTCTATGCGCTGGGCGGCCCTGCCGGGGTCGTCCGGGCGGAAGAGCATGCGGGCCGCCTCCGCGGCCATGTGGCGCAGCGGCTGGTGGACCGTGGTCAGCGGCGGGCTCGACCACTGGGCCGGCGGTACGTCGTCGTAGCCGACCACCGAGAGGTCCTCCGGCACGCTCAGCCCCGTGATCCGGGCCGCCTCCAGGACGCCGAGTGCCTGGAGGTCGCTGCCCGCGAAGACCGCCGTCGGCCGGTGGGGAGCGCCCAGCAGGTCCATGGCGTGCTCGAAGCCGCCCCGCACCTGGAAGTCGCCGAACCGAACGAGACGCGGGTCGACCGTCAGACCCGCCATGGTCATCGCCGAGCGGTACCCGTCGAGACGGGCCAGTGAGCACAGCATGTCCCCGGGCCCGGTGATGACCGCGACGCGTTCGTGTCCGTGGTCGGTGAGATGGCGCGTCGCCGCGAGCCCACCGGCCCAGTTGGCGGAGCCCACGGACGGTACGTCGGGATCGGGGTCGCCGGCCGGGTCGACGATGACGAAGGGGATGTCCCGCGACCTGAGCCGGTGTTTCGTCTCGGCGGGGAGCGACGAGAAGACCAGCACGACACCCAGTGGCCTGCGTCGGAGCACACCCTCGACCCAGCCCGGGTCGGGTGCGTGCCGGGTGCCGCTCCTGGTGAGCACCACGGTCGCCCGGTTGGCCTTGGCGACGTTCTCCACGCCCCGGACCAGTTCCATCGCCCAGACGCTGTCCAACTCGTGGAAGACGAGTTCGACGAGCGGGGAGCGCGGTGGGTTCGAGTTCCGGCGACGGTAGCCGTGGACCTCCAGAAGCCGCTCGACCCTGACCCGGGTGGCGCCGGAGACATCCGAACGACCGTTGACGACCTTCGAAACTGTCGAAAGAGATACCCCCGCTTCTTTCGCCACCTCGGCAAGGGTCACCCTGGCGCCCAACTCAACTTCACCGTGCATACAGGCAGGGTAGGTGATGCGATCGATAACGTTTTGAGTCGGCACCCGCACGGCCATTGACCGGAAATCCCGTCTGACTTTACTGTCCGACAGCATGGACTTTCGGTGATGGTGCCGAAACTTTCGAAAGGCGAACGATGAAGACACGTGCGCGCTTGCCCAGACTGGTCGCCACCGGCGCGACGCTCGCCCTGGCGCTGAGCCTGTCGGCCTGCGGCGACGGGAGCGGCGGGGCCTCGTCGGACGACGGCAAGATCCATGTCCTGGTCTACGGGGACGCCAGCAACAAGGTCGAGCAGCAGATCGTCGACACCTTCAACAAGACGTCCGACGTCAAGGCGGTCCTCGACACCATTCCCGGTGCCGACTACCAGACGAAGCTCCAGACGATCATCAACACCCCCCAGGCTCCGGACGTCTTCTTCAACTGGGGCGGCGGCAGCATCAAGCCGTTCGTCAAGGCCGACCTGCTGCTGCCGCTCGACGACTTCATCAAGAAGGACCCGGACCTGAAGAAGAAGTTCCTGCCGTCCGTCTTCGACAGCGCCGTCGTCGACGGCAAGCCGTACGGCATACCGATGCGCGGCACCCAACCGGTCCTGCTCTTCCACAACAAGAAGGTCCTCCAGGAGGCGGGCGTCCAGCCGCCGAAGACCTGGGACGAGCTGCTCGACGCGGTGGACAAGCTCAAGGACGAGGGCGTCACTCCGATCGCGCTCGGCGGCGGCGACGTCTGGCCCACCCAGATGTGGTTCCAGTACCTCTACGACCGCATAGCCGGTCCGGAGCTGTTCGCGAAGGCCGTCGGGGGCGACAAGAGCGCCTGGGAGAGCGCGGACAGCAAGAAGGCCCTGGACATGATCAAGGAGCTCGTCGACACCGGCGCCTTCGGCAAGAACTACGACTCCGTCAAGTACACCAACGGCGGCTCGGTCCAGCTGGTGGCCTCGGGCAAGGCCGGCTTCGAGCTGATGGGCTCCTGGTACTACTCCCAACAGCTGACGGACCACAAGGAGTTCGCCGAGAAGGAACTCGGCTACACCGCCTTTCCGGCCGTCGCGGGCGGCAAGGGCGACCCCGGCAACGTCGCCGGCAACACCAACAACTACTACTCGGTGATGAAGAAGACCAAGCACCCCGAGGCCGTCGCCGAGTTCCTGAAGCTCATGTACTCCGACGAGTTCGTCAAGGCGCAGCTGGACATCGGCAACCTGCCGACCACGACCAACACCGACAAGTTCATCGACACCTCGGGCACCCCCGAGTACTCGCGCTTCCAGTACGACCTGGTCGCGGACGCCCCGTCGTTCCAGCTGTCCTGGGACCAGGCGTACCCGCAGAAGGCGAGCTCGGACATGCACAAGGCCGTCCAGCAGTTCTTCAACGGACAGCTCGACACGGACGGCTTCATCAAGGCCATGCAGGCCCTCCCGACCGAGTGACGAAGGGCTCATGACCACACAGATCACGAGCGCCCGGCCCGCCGCCGGACCCCGCAAGGAGTCCCGGCGGCGGCCGCCCGCCTCGTCCGCAACGAAGGTAGGCCGCCCCGGCTTCGCCTGGGCGCTGCCCGCCGCAGTGTTCTTCGCCCTCTTCGCGATCGTCCCGCTGATCATGGTGGCGGTGCTGTCCTTCATGAGCTGGGACGGGATCAGCCCGCCCGAGTTCGTCGGCACGGACAACTGGTCGCGCCTCATCGACGACCCGGTCATGCTCAAGAGCATCTGGCTGACCCTGCTGCTGACCGCGCTCGGCGTGGTCCTACAGACCCCGCTGAGCATCCTGCTCGGCGTCTGGGCCGCCGGTCACCAGCGCAACCGCGCCGTGCTGTCGGTCATCTACTTCATCCCGCTGCTGCTGTCCGCGACGGCCGTGTCCGTGCTGTGGCGGGCGCTGCTCGACCCGAACTTCGGCATCCCGGCCGACGCCGCCTGGCTGTTCGGCGACGGCAACCTGTTCGGTGAACAGGCCACCGCCATCGGGGTGCTGGCGTTCGTGAGCACCTGGCAGTTCACCCCGTTCCACACCCTGATCTACCAGGGCGCCGCCCGCGCGATCCCACCGGTGCTGTACCAGGCGGCGGAGATCGACGGGGCGGGCCGCTACCGGCAGTTCTTCCACATCACCCTGCCGCAGCTGCGCACCTCCATGATCACTTCGATGATCCTGATGATCGTCGGCGGTCTGACCACGTTCGAGACGGTCCTCATCCTGACCCAGGGCGGCCCCGGCACCGACACCACCATCAGCGCCTACTACATGTACGACAAGGCGTTCAAGAGCTTCGACTACGGCACCGGCTCCGCGATCGCCCTGGCCCTGGTCGTCGCGGCCACGATCATCTCGCTGATCGTCGTCCGGGTCTCCGGCTACGACAAGATGCGCGGTTCCGCGGAGGGTGTGTCATGAGGCGCCGACCGAACTACCTGGCCGGCGCCGGCTCGCTCGTCTGGCTGCTCCTGGTCGGCCTGCCGCTGTACGTGATGCTCGCCGCGACCCTGCGCACCCGCCAGGACTACGCCGAGAACGGCCCGGTCTCCATCCCGGACAGCTTCACGCTGGACAACTTCACCGGTGCCTTCGACTCGGGCTTCGGCCAGTACTTCCTCAACACGCTGATCGTCACCGCCAGCGTGATCGGCATCGTGCTGCTGCTGGTCCCGCCGCTCGCCTACGCGATCGTCCGCAGCCGGGGCAGGGCCACGTCGGCGATCTTCCGGCTGTTCCTGCTCGGCCTCGCCATCCCGGCCCAGGCCGTGATCGTGCCGATGTTCTACCTGATCAGCGAAGCCGGGCTGTACGACAACCTGCTCGGCGTCATCCTGCCCACGGCCGCGTTCTGTCTGCCGATGTCGGCGCTGATCCTCAGCGGCGCGATGCGGGACATCTCCACGGAGCTGTACGAGGCCATGGCGATGGACGGCGCGAGCCCCCGGCGCATGTTCTTCCAGCTCGTCATGCCGCTGTCCCGCGGCGGAGTGTCCACGATCGTGGTGTTCTCGGCGCTCCAGGCGTGGAACGGCTTCCTGTTCCCGCTCGTCCTGACCCAGTCCGACTCCACCAAGGTGGTCACCCTGGGTCTGTACAACTTCCAGACCGCGCACGGCATCGACATCCCCGGTCTGCTGGGAGCCGTGGTGCTGTCCATGGTGCCCATCCTGCTCGTCTACCTGTTCGCCCGTCGCGCCCTGGTCCAGGGTCTGATGGGCGTCGGAGGAAAGTGATCGCCGACGTGGCCGTTGAGACCACCCCCGAAGTCCCCCTCTGGAACGACCCCGCCCACTCCGTCACCGCCAGGGTGTCCGCGCTCATCGACGCGATGACCCTGGAGGAGAAGATCGCCCAGCTGTACGGCGTGTGGGTCGGCGCGTCCGACGAGGGCGGCGACGTGGCCCCCCATCAGCACGACATGGAGGAGGCCGTCGACCTCGACGCACTCCTGCCCACCGGACTGGGGCAACTGACCCGGCCGTTCGGCACCCTTCCCGTCGACCCGGCACTCGGTGCGCTCTCCCTGTCGCGCACCCAGGCCCGCATCGCCTCCAGGAACCGCTTCGGCATTCCCGCCGTCGCGCACGAGGAGTGCCTGGCCGGCTTCGCCGCCTGGGGCGCGACCGCCTACCCCGTCCCGCTGTCCTGGGGCGCCACCTTCGACCCGGACCTGATCCACCGCATGGCCGCCGCCATCGGCCGCGACATGCGGTCCGTCGGTGTCCACCAGGGCCTCGCGCCCGTCCTGGACGTGGTGCGCGACGCCCGTTGGGGCCGGGTCGAGGAGACCATCGGCGAGGACCCGTACCTCGTGGGCACCATCGGCGCCGCCTATGTACGCGGACTCGAGGGCGCGGGGATCGTCGCCACCCTCAAGCACTTCGTCGGCTACTCGGCCTCCCGCGCCGGACGCAACCTCGCGCCCTCTTCCGTGGGTCCGCGTGAGCGCGCCGACGTCCTGCTGCCACCCTTCGAGATGGCGATCCGCGAGGGCGGCGCACGGTCGGTGATGCACGCCTACACGGACATCGACGGTGTGCCCGCCGCGGCCGACGAGGACCTGCTGACCGGGCTGCTGCGCGACACGTGGGGCTTCGAGGGCACCGTCGTCGCCGACTACTTCGGTATCGCCTTCCTCAAGACGCTGCACGGCATCGCCGCCGACTGGGCCGGCGCCGCCGGCGCCGCGCTGCGGGCGGGCGTCGACGTCGAACTGCCCACCGTCAAGACGTTCGGCGCGCCCCTGGCGGAGGCCGTCACCGCCGGCCGCGTACCGGAGAAGGTGATCGACCGCGCCCTGCGCCGGGTACTCATCCAGAAGGCGATGCTGGGGCTGCTCGACCCGGACTGGAACCCCGTGCCGCCCGCGCTCGACGGCGCCGACCTGGACGACCCGGACGCCCTGCGCGGCAGGATCGACCTGGACGGTCCCGCCAACCGCGAGCTGGCCCGCACGGTCGCCGAGGAAGCGGTCGTGCTGCTGAGCAACGACGGCACCCTGCCGCTGGAGAGGCCGCGCCGCATCGCCCTGGTCGGACCCAACGCCGACGAGGCCACCGCCGTACTGGGCTGCTACTCCTTTCCCCAGCACATCGGCGTGCACCACCCCGAGACCCCGGTCGGCATCGAACTGCCCACCCTGCGCGACACTTTGGCCGCCGAGTTCCCCGAGGCCGAGTTCACGGTCGTACGCGGCACGGGCGTCGACGACGGCGACGCCTTCGGGATCCCCGAGGCCGTCCGGGCGGCCCGGGACGCCGATGTCGTCGTCGCCGTCCTGGGCGACCGCGCCGGTCTCTTCGGCCGCGGCACCAGCGGGGAGGGCTGCGACGCCGAGTCGCTGGCGCTGCCCGGCGCCCAGCAGCAACTCCTCGACGCACTGATCGACACCCGCAAACCCGTCGTGACGGTACTGCTCGCGGGACGCCCTTACGCGCTGGGCCGGGCCGTGGAGGAGTCCGCCGCCATCGTGCAGTCGTTCTTCCCCGGCGCGGAGGGCACCGCCGCCATCGCCGGGGTGCTCAGCGGGCGGACCAGCCCCTCCGGCAGGCTGCCGGTCAGCGTGCCGCGCGGTGCGGGTGCGCAGCCGACCACCTATCTCGGAGCGCGGCTCGCCCAGGCCAGCGAGGTGTCCAACATCGACCCGACGCCCGCCTTCGGGTTCGGGCACGGCCTCACGTACACCACGTTCGCCTGGAGCGACCTCGTGACGTACACCAAGGAGGCGGCCACCGACGGCGAGTTCTCGTTGGCGTTCACCGTCCGCAACACCGGCGAACGGCACGGCACCGAGGTCGTCCAGCTCTACCTGCACGACCCGGTCGCCTCCGTGGTCCAGCCGGTTCAGCGCCTCATCGGCTACACACGGGTGCGGTTGGCCCCCGGCGAGGCCCGCGGGGTGCGCGTCACGGTCCCGGCCGACCTCGCCTCCTTCACCGGCCGCGACGGCCGCCGCCTCGTCGAGCCGGGCGATCTGGAGCTGCGGTTCGCGGCGTCCAGCACCGCCCCGCTCCTGACGGCGACGGTCACCCTCACCGGCCCGGCACGCCATGTCGACCACACGCGGCGACTGCACGCCGTATTCGGTCAGGGAAACACCGCCGACAACTGATCCGCCCGCAGTGCCACGAGCGGTGCACCCGGTGACAGTGCCGGGAGCACCGCTCGCTGCTTTACGTTGGGAATTCGTCTTGCTATTCGGGTGAATGGGCGACGGGAAAGCCGGGTGTGTCGTTCGTTGATGGCGAGAAGCCCGGCGCTGAATAGTAGGCCTCGGAGAGCTTGGCCGACACATTCGGAACCTCAGATTCCGCCCAAACAATCGCGATGTGACGCCGATCACACTGGTAAAGACTTGATCAAGCGGATCTGATGGTTCATATACTGACGGCGCGCCCGGTGCCGCGGATTGACCGCCGCTTCATCGCTCACCCTCCAGGTGTGGCCGCCGCGGGCCCCGCGCAGTTCACGAGGTCTCAGTCAAGGGGGAAGTTCATGCTGGGCAAGGTGGATCAGAACGTCATGACCCCTCCGGCTCGTCGGGCGGCTGACCGACAGGATCGTTGATCCAATCTCCCTGTCCGGCATTCGGAGCATCTCTGAATCGGCCGCGAACCAGCCTCTTCCCTCAATGTTTTGGTACATCGGAATCCGGCGCCCCACCGTCGGACGACCATGAGGTTGATAGGTGAATCGTAGTATTTCCTTAAGAGACCCCCACCTCGAACTAGGAAACGATCACATGAGAATCCTGCAACTCGTCTCCCAGGGCTGCACCATGTCGCAGGTCGCCCGCAGAATGGAGATGAGCGACCGCACGCTGAGACGCAAATTACGGTCTATATGTGACCGTGTGGACGTGGAAACACCGATAGAAGCAGTGGTGTGGGCCGTGCGCCGAAGAATAATCTGAGCAAGGACGCCGGAAAGGGCGGAGAAGGCGGCGGGTGACGGTTCGCGGAGGAGACCGTCACCCGTCGCCGCCCGCCGCACCGCCGCCGGTCGTCCTGTACGGCGACCGGTGCGCCCTCGCCGGCGATGGCCGATGCCGGTCACTTCGTTGTCCGGCGGCGTCGCCCCACGATACAAAGCGTCTGTGGCAGGCGAAAAGATCACATACCCGCAGGGCCGGCCTTCCGCGTCGGCTGTCGACAGTCCCGTGGGTGCATCGGTCGAACAACTTCTGGGACAGCTCCGGTTGGGTTCACTGAGTGCCTCGGAGGTCTATTCCTATCCCGGTCGGAACGAGAACTGGTCCGGCATCACGGACACCGGCGATTCGGTATTCGTGAAACGGCTCAAAGGGAGCCCCGAGGAATCCCTGAAGCGTTACCGGAGGATCGTGGCGTTCGAGCGCCTCGCGAACGGCGGCGTCCGGCCCTTCCCCCGCCCCGAATTCCTCGGGGGAGACGAGGAGCGGCGGCTGCTGGTGTTCCGGATGCTGGACGACATCAGGTCCGGCAGCGAGCTCGCCGCGGAGAAGGAGTTCACCGAGTCCATGTCGGCGCAGGCCGGCCGGACACTGGCCGCTCTGCACCGACTCCCTTTCCGGGACGAGGACTTCCCCGCACCGGATCCCCATCCGTTCCCGCCGGTCGACGACCTGCGATCACTGCCGCTGGAGATGTACGTCCACGCCACCGGCGCCTTCGTCCAGGCATGGGGGCTGTTGCAGCGCGACTCCGCGCTGCTCGAGCGACTGGAGCGGCTGCGGGCGACCGAGGCGGAAGTCGCCCGCGTCCCCGTCCACGGCGACCTGCGGCTGGATCAGTTCCTGCTCACGGACAGCGAGTTCTACGTCAACGACTGGGAGGAGTTCCGGCTCGGTGACCCGGCGCGCGACGTCGGGGCGTACGTCGGCGAATGGCTGCATCGTGCGGTGCTGAGGATCCCCGCGCAGGAGACGGACGACGCGTTCTCGGCCGTCCTCACCCATGAGGAGGTCGTGGCGCGCGGCAGCGAGGAGCTGGCCCAAGTGCTGCCGCTGGTCTCCGCGTTCCACCGCGGCTACCGCGAGGGCGGCGGCCCCGACGACGACGGGCTCGTGGTGCGTGCCACGTCCTACGCCGGATGGCATCTGATCGACCGGCTGATCGCCTCGACCAGGGAGAACGGCCGACTGTCGGCCATCGTCCGGGCGGCGGCGGGCATCGGCAGGACCGCGCTACTCGACCCGCGGAGCTTCGTCTCCACGGTCGGACTCGGGGAGGCTTCATGACCACGCGCACCGAAGAGACCGTGCTCGCGTCCGGGCTGCGCCTCGCGCTGGCGGACGTGCGGATCGCGCCGGACGGCAGAACGGCCTGGGTACGGGACGACGAGGTGACCGCCGAGTCCGCGTCGGCGATGCGCTTCGCGCTCGCCCGCACCCTCTACGAGGTGCTGCACACCGGGCGCGGCGTCAAGGACCGCGAGGCGCCCGGAACGCTGCGCGCGCCGGACTACGAGGCCCGGCTGGCGAAGGCCACCCCGCACCCGGAGACGGTCGCCGCGGGGCTCCTCACCGAGCGTCGGTCGGCCGCCGGCCGGCGGGTCGTGGAGATCGACGGCCTGCGCGTGGGCGTCCCGGACTCGGTGACGCTCCGGGAGACCGGGCGTACGGCGGGCGATGCCGGGCGCCCGGTGGTGCTGCTGAACCTCCCGGCGGCCCGCCCGCTCGTCTCGCCCGGCTTCTTCCTCGTGGACAGCGGTACGGGCCGCACCAGCGGCGGCGGCGACCTGCTGCGGCTCTATCTGCGGGTCGCGGACGCCGACGCGGCGCCCGAGCTGTGGCACGGTGTACTGAGCGCCCTGGAGAGCCGCTCCGTGACGTATCGCGCGAAGATCATCTCCAATCCGTCGAGCCTGCCGCGCAACGACGGCATGGTCGTCTATCTGGGCTCCGGTTCCTGGGACGCGGTCGACGCGGTGACCGAAAGTGCCCTGGCCATCGGCCTGCCGGAGGGGCCCGCACCCGCGTTCGCCCACGTCGTCGCGCCCGGCGTGACGGCTGCGTGGGAGCCGAAGGACGACCGTACGGGCATGCGCGGACTGAGTTTCGGCGAACACCGGGCGCACGTCGTCGCGCGGGCGTTCGTGGCAGCGGCGCAGCAGCACCGCGAGCGTCCGACGGCCGCCGAGCTGGCGGCGGCGTGCGTCGCGGCGAACGTCGACCCCACCGACCCCGCCCGGAACCTCGACTCGGGCCTCTGGCCCTGGCACACGGCCCTCCGGTCCACGTCCACGCCGGCCGGTGACCCGGCCACCCCCGTCCCTGCCGACCCCGTTCCTGCCGGCCCCGCCCCGGTCACCCCCGTCCCGGCCCCCGGCGACGCGTCACCGGCCGCGCAGGGTGCCGCGACCTGAACCGTCGGCCGTGCGAACGACGGTGGCCCGACCCGACCGCACACTGCAGGAAGGCCCTCACCATGGCCAGAGAACCAAGCCCGGACGGCACCGACGAACTGCGGGTCTTCACACAGCTCCTGAAAGGCCGCAAGGCCACCGTCGCCGCCGCGGTGGTGCTGAGTCTCCTGTCCGCCGCCGCCACCCTCGTCCTCCCGCTCCAGGTCCGCGACCTGGTGATGACGCTCGCGGAGGACGAACGCCCCGTCGGCCCGCTGCTCATGATGGCGGGCCTCGCGGTGGGCGCGGGGCTGGCGTCGGCGCTCTCCTCCTACCTGCTCGCCCGTGCCGGTGAGGGCCTGGTCTCCGAGGCCCGGTTCCGCATCGTCTCGCACATCCTGACCCTGCCGCTGCGCAGGGTGCGCCGCGAAGGGGCCGGCAACCTGGTCGCCCGCGCCAACTCCGACAGCACGCAGCTGCGTTCCGTGGTGGACGTCGGAGTGGCGCAGATACCGTCCTCCCTCTTCCTGGCCGTGGGCACCCTGATCGCCATGGGCGTGCTGGACTGGGTCCTGCTGCTCGTCGTGCTCGCCACCTTCACGCTCGCCGGTGCCGGCATCTTCCTGTGCGTACGGTCGATCCGCGGCGGTGTGGAACGCCAGCAGAACGCCATCGGGACCATGTCGCAGCAGATGACGGCGGCCGTACTGTCCCTGCCCACCGTCAAGGCGTTCCGCGCCGAACGCCAGGTGGCGTCCACGCTGGGCCACAGCGTCGAGGACGCGCGCAGGGCCGCCGTATCGGTCGCGCGGATGACCGCCCTGGTCGGACCCACCATGCAGTTCGGCCAGCAGCTCTCGATCATCGCGGTGATGGTCACCAGCGGTGCCCGGCTCGCCTCCGGGGACCTGGGCATCGGCGAGTTCGCCGCCTTCATCGTCTATCTGCTGCAGCTCGTCGCGCCGTTGACCATGCTCGTCTCGGGTGTGGCCCGGATGCAGAGCGGCCTGGCCGCGCGCGGACGGCTCAACAGCGTGCTCACCGTCGCCCCCGAGAGCTCCGGGGCCACCTCCCCGGTCGAGCCGTCACCGACGGCGCCCGCGGTGGAGTTCGACGCGGTCACCTACACGGACGGCGGGCGCACCATCATCCACGAGGCGGCCTTCGCGGCCCCCGCACGGGGGCTCACCGCCATCGTCGGGCCGTCCGGGGCGGGCAAGACGACGCTGCTCGCACTCACCGAGCGCTTCCTCCTGCCGGAGTCGGGCCGTATCTCCGTCTGCGGGCGCCCGGTCGAGCAGTGGCCCCTGCACCAACTGCGCGGCGAGATCAGTTACGTCGACCAGAGCTTCACCCTGGTGGAGGGCACGGTGCGGCAGAACCTCCAGCTCGGGCGGGACGACGAGAAGGTCCCGGACGCGGAGCTGTGGCGAGCGCTTGAGGCGCTGGCCCTGCGCGGCGCCGTGGAGGCGCTGCCGGACGGCCTGGACACCGAGCTGGGCCGCGACGAGGACCTGTCGGGAGGCCAGCGGCAGCGGCTCGCGGCCGCCCGCGTCCTGCTGCGGGACACGCGCATCGTCATCTTCGACGAACCGACCTCCCAGCTCGACAGCGAGAACGAGGAGAGGCTGCGGGCGCTGATGCGCACGCTCGCGGCCGAGCGTGCCGTGATCGTGGTGGCGCACCGCATCTCCACGGTGCAGGACGCCGATCTGATCGTGGTCGTGGACGAGGGCCGCATCGTCGACCGGGGTACGCACGAGGAACTGCTGACGCGCTCCCCCCTCTACCAGGAGCTGGTGCACGGACAGTCGCTGCGCGGCCCGGCGCGGCGGGCGGCCGGCACCGGCCCCGCTGATTCCGCCGCCACCCCGTCCGTCGGGCAGGTCGCGTCCGCACCGGTGGCCGGGGCGATGGCCCGGTGACCGGCGCGGCGAACGCCGTCGAGCCGGTGGGGGCGCGCCGCCTGCTGGTGATCGGGACGGGCTCGGTGACCGCCGCCCATCTCCCCTTCTGGGCGAGTTGGCTGAAGGCCGGCCACCCCGGTACGGAGGTCCGGTACGTACTGACCGGCGCGGCCACCAGGTTCGTCACCCGGGAGGCGCTGACCGCCATCGGCGGCTGCGACGTACTGACCGACCGGTGGCCCGAGGAGCCGGAGCCCAGGGCCCGGCACGTCGACCTCGCCCAGTGGCCCGACGCGGTCGTGGTGCTGCCGGCGACGCTGAACTACCTGGCCAGGCTGGCCACCGGACTGGGTGACTCGCCCTCCGTCCTCGCACTCCAGTGCACGCGGGCCGCGATCGCGCTGGCACCCGCGCTGCCACCCGGTGGCGCGGAGAGCGTGGCGTACGCGGAACACACCGCCCGGCTCCGCGCGCGCCGCAACGTGGTCGTCGTACCACCGCATCCCGGCCGCAGTACGACCAGCGGGAAGCGCGAGGCGTGGGCGCCCGCGTCCTTCCCCGAAGTGCTGGCCGCGGCCGACGGGCTGCGGGCGGAACTGGAGGCACCCGACCTCGGCGGCCACGCCGGGCCCGAGGGCCACGCCGGGCCCGAGCAGGAACACGCACCCGTCTGACACCTCACGGAGGCAACCATGACCACGGAAACACCCCGGCAGACCCGGCAGCGGCCGAGGTCCGACAACAGCAGCGCCAGCAGCGACAGCAGCGCCTACGGGGAGTCGCTGGCGGACATCTACGACTCGCTCTACCCCGCGTCGGGACCCGCCGTCGACTCCATGGTCGCCTTCCTCCAGGAGCTGCGCCCCGCCCCCGCCTCGCTGCTCGAACTGGGCGTCGGCACCGGCCGCCTGGCGATCCCGCTGGCCGCACACGGCTACCGGGTGCACGGCGTGGACGCGTCCCCCGCGATGCTGGCGAAACTCCATGAGAACGACCCGACGGGCGAAGTCACCACCGCGGTGGGCGACTTCGCCGCGCTGGCCGTCGAGGAGCGGTACGACCTCGTCCTCACCGCGCTCAACACCTTCTTCATGCTGCCCACCCAGGAGCAGCAGATCAGCTGCCTGCGCGGCATCCACGACGCGCTCGCGGACGGCGGGGCGGCGGTCTTCGAGACGTACAACCCGCAGGTCTACCACCGGCTCACCGAGGCGACGACCAGGGTCGGGCACCTGGCTCCGGACGCGCTGCTGCTGGACACGATCCAGGTGAACCAGTCGCTCCAGTCCGTACTGGTCGTCCACACGGTCATGGGCTCCGGTCGGCTGCGGAAGGTGCCGGAGGTCAGCCGGTACGCCTGGCCCGCCGAGTTCGACGTGATGGCCCGGCTCGCCGGCCTGCGAGTGACCGGCCGCTGGGCCGACTGGGACCGCGGTCCCGTCACGGATCAGTCGGAGAAGCACGTCTATGTGGTGGAGCGCCAAAGCGTCTGACCAACTTGACGGACTGTTGTGTTAACGCAATACTCCAGTCAGTTAACGCATTGCATCGGGAGGTGTGTGACATGGCCGTGCCGGCGCTGGAGGTCGATGGCGTGCGGAAGAGTTACGGCAGACGCCGGGCCGTGGACGACATGACCTTCGACATCCGCGCCGGTGAGTTGTTCGGCTTCGTGGGAAGCAACGGGGCCGGCAAGACCACCACGATGCGGATCGTCCTCGGAGTCCTCACGCCCGACGCGGGCGAGGTCCGGTGGCTCGGCCGTCCGGTCGGCTTCGCCGACCGCAGGCGGTTCGGCTACATGCCCGAGGAGCGCGGACTCTATCCGCGGATGAAAGTCGCCGAACAGCTGCGATATCTGGGCGAGTTGCACGGCCTGTCGCCGGCCGCCGCGCGGACTGCCGCGAGCCGGTGGATCGAGCGGCTGGAGCTCTCCCCGTACGCCTCGGAGGAGGTCCAGAACCTCAGCCTCGGCAACCAGCAGCGAGTCCAGCTGGCCGCGGCGCTGGTCCACGGACCGAAGGCGCTGGTGCTCGACGAACCGTTCTCCGGCCTCGATCCGGTGGCGGTGGACGTCATGCGCGACGTGCTCGCGGAGCGGGCGGCCGACGGGGTGCCCGTCATGTTCTCCAGCCATCAGCTGTCGCTCGTCGAGCGCGTCTGCGACCGGGTGGGCATCGTCGGCGGCGGCCGGCTCATCGCCTGCGGGACGGTCCGGGAGCTGAGCGAGAACGCCGACCGCCGACTGCTGGTCGACGCCCCGCAGGCGGGCGAGGACTGGGCGGAGGGGCTGGCGGGCGTGGAGGTCGTGAGCCGCGAGGGCACCCGTACGTGGCTCCGCCTGGCGAAGGGCGCGGACGACCAGCGGGTGCTGCACGCCGCGCTGGCCACCGGGCCGGTCTCCGCCTTCGTGTCCGAGCATCCGCCGCTGACCGAGCTGTACCGCGACCTGGTCACCAGAACCGGCGAGCCCGAGGAGGACGCCGGAGTGACGGCCGGCGCGGGCCCGAAGACGACCGTCGGACGAACGCCGGACAACCGGGCCGGAGGCGGGGAGCGATGAGCACGGTGGCACGAGCGCCGGGCGGAGCGGGCGGCCAGGACGCGCCGGGCGGCCAGGACGCACCGGACGGAGAGCGGGCCGGCGCTCCGGACCGGGACACCGAGGGCCCGCGGCCCGGCCCCGGCGCGCTGTCGGCCCGCCGAGCGGTCGGCCTGGTCGCACGGCGGGAGATCAGCAGCAGGATGCGGACGAAGTCCTTCGTCCTGAGCACCCTGGGCCTGTTGCTCGGACTCGGCGTCTACGCCCTGATCATCATCGTCTCCGAGGACGGCCCGGCCAGGGTCGGCGTCGAGCGGGAGGCCTCGGCACTGCGCCCGGCGCTCGCCGCGATGGCCGAGAAGACGGGCGACTTCGAGTTCGTCACCGTCGACGGCGACCGCACCGACCGGATCCTGCGCGACGGGGAACTCTCCGCCGTGATCGGCAGCGCCGACGGGCAGCTCACGCTCTCCGTGGAGCACGAGGCGGACGAGGAACTGCTCGCCGTGGTGCGGGCCGCGGCCGCCGAGGAGCGCACCTCCAGGGAACTGGAACGCGCGGGCGTGGACCCCGCCGAGTTCAGGGAACGCGTGGCATCGTCCACCGTGCGGGTCGCCGCGCTGGAGCCCTCGGAGAACAGCGCCGCCGAGCAGTTCGCGCTGATCCTCGCCTCCACCGGCCTGCTGTACTTCTTCTTCGTCTTCTACGGGATCGTGCTCGCACAGGGCGTGGTGGAGGAGAAGACCAGCCGCGTCGTGGAGTTGCTCCTGTCCACCATCCGCCCCTGGCAACTCCTCGCCGGGAAACTGATCGGCGTGGCCGTGGCCGGCCTGACCCAGCTCGTGCTGCTCGGCGGCGCGGCGGTGGCGCTCGCCCAGGGGACCGGGGCCGTCACCCTGCCGTCCGCCGTGGGCGGGACGCTGGTGACGCTGGGCGTCTGGTTCCTCCTCGGCTTCTTCCTCTTCGCCGCCATGCTGGCCGCGGCGGCCGCGCGGGTCTCACGGCAGGAGGACCTCCAGGGCGTGGTCCAACCGGTGATGCTGCTCATCACCACACCGTTCGTGCTGGGCATAGCCCTGCTGAGCAAGGACGCCCACGACCCGCTGATCGAGTGGCTGTCGCTCGTGCCGCCGCTCAGCCCGATCCTGATGCCGGCCCGCATCCTGCTCGGCATCGCTCCCGTCTGGCAGATCGCCCTCTCCCTGGTGCTGGCGGTCGCCGCTCTGGCCGGGATGACCCGGATCGCCGGACGGATGTACGCCAACAGCGTGCTGCGCAGCGGCTCCAGGGTCCCGCTCGCCGAGGCGCTGCGGCTGCGTTAGGAAGCCGCCCCCCGTCAACCGTCCCCCTTCATCCGTCCCCCTCCGCCCGCTCCCCTCCGCCCGCTCCCCTCCGCCCGCCCCCATCCCTGTCCGGAACACAACTCACCACCACCTGGCCCGCCGGGCCGCCCGACCAACGAGGAGTCCCTCATGAGCACCGCCCTCTGGATCGCCATCGGCATCGCCCTTCTGGTCGCCGTGATCGCGGGGATCAGGAAGAGCCGGGGCTGACCCGCCCGATCCGCTCACGACGCGAAAGGGGCTGTGCCGCCGAGTTCGAACCACTCGGCGGCACAGCCCCTTCGAGCCGTCAGAAGACGAGTTCGCCGGTGGCGCCCAGGCGCAGCGGCGCCACCGCCGCCTCGTCGGCGACGACCACACCCGTGAAACCCTCGGGCCGGAAGAACCGGCGAGCCGCCTCGACGACCGCGTCGTACGGCACGCCCGCCAGCAGCGGCCCCCAGTGGTGCAGCCAGTCGGAACCGACGCCGACGTGCAGCAGGTTCGCCAGGCCGGACGCCAGCGCGCCCGGCGACGACATCGCGGTCGCCGTGGAGCCCGCCGCGTAACTCCGGGCGGCGTCGACCTCCCGTGCCGACGGCGGCTCGGCCGCCATGTGCTCCAGCTCCGCCTTGATCACCGCGAGGGCCGGCACCGTGTGCTCGGCGGCGGTGTCGGCCTCGACCATCAGCGTGGAGGCGCCCGGCACCGACTCCACGCCCGACCCGAGCTGGTAGGCGTACCCCTTCTCCTCCCGCAGGCGCGTGACCAGCCGGGAGGCGAAGGACCCGCCGAAGACCAACTGCGCCAGATGCAGGGCCGGGTAACCCGGGTCCGTGCGGGGCAGCGCGGGGGCGGCCAGCCGGATCACGCTCTGGACGGCGCCCGGTCGCTCCACCCCGCGCAGCGGCCCGCCGGGAAACCACGACGGCGTCTCGGGCACCTCGCCCGTCGGCCCGGCCTCCCACGACCCGAACGCGTCCGCGACCGCGGCGACGGCTTCCTCCGGCCGCACGTCTCCGACCAGCACGAGCACCGCGCCCCGCGCGCCCAGGTGCCGCGCGTGTGACTCGGCCAGGTCGTCCGGTGTGCAGGCGGCGGCCTGTTCGGGCGCCGGCTGCCGACGGGCGGCGGCCTCCTCGCCGTACCGCCGCCGGAGCAGCGCGTGCTGTGCGAGGGCCGCCGGCTGGTGGGCGGCCAGGCGTACCCGGCGGGCCAGTGCCTCGCGTTCGGGGAGGACGACGTCCTGGGTCAACCTCGGTTCGCGGACGGTCTCGGCCAGCAGGGCGAGTACGGCGGGCAGGGCCTCCGCCATGGCGTGCCCCGCGACCGTGAGCCTGTGTGCGTCGGCGGCGGCGTTCAGGGACGCGCCGTGCGCCGCGAGTGCCGCGTCGTAGCCGTCCGCGTCCCGGTGCGCGGTGCCTCGCAGCAGGACGGCGGCCAGCAGTTGGCACCGCGTCACCTCATCGGGTTCCGTCGCGGCGTACGGGACGGTGAGCCTGATCTCGACGAGGGGAACAACGGGAGCCGAACAGACCACCACCCGCAGCCCGTTGCCGAGGACGATGTCGGCGTCGGGCAGCGGCAGTCGCGCGTCCGGGGCGTGACGAAGGGGACTGTCCAGACTGGTCACCGCGCCCTCCGTCATGCCGCCGCCTTCTCCCGCGCGGCACGCGCGGTGCCCTGCGGTGCGGCCCCCGCAGGCACGAAGCGCACCACCGCCCGGTGCGAGGAGGCGAGCCGGGCGGCGGCGCGGCTCACCTGTTCGCCGCTCACCCCGGTCCGTACCAGCTCCGGCAGCGCCGACGTCAACTCGGCCTCGCCGAACAGCGCTTCGCGCAGGCCGAGCAACTGGGCCCGGGTGCCCGGGTCACCGAGCTCGCGCAGCGCCCCGGCGGCCCAGCGGGCGGTCGTGGCACGAAGCAGGCCGGCCTCTACCTCGTCCTCGGCCAGCGCCTCCAGCGTGCCGTCCAGCGCGGCCAGGACGTCCTCCGCGCCGTGCTCGTTCTCGTGCACCGCGAACAGGGTCAGCAGATCGGGCCCCGTCGTGTCCAGCGGCAGCCCGAACAGTCCGCAGCCCACCGAGAGGCTCGACACCTCCGCCGCGGCGGCCGGCCCGCGACGCAGCAGGGCCTGCCTGCCCTGCCCGAGCAGTGCGGCCAGGACCAGGTGGGAGAGATAGTCGGCGCGCTCGGTCACCGGGTCCGGCAGCCGGTAGCCCACCGCCACGGCGGGCGGACCGGCGTGCGGGTCGGTGACCGTCAGCCGCCGCTCCCGGTCCGGCAACGGCTCGTGCGTGTCGGGCGCGGCCACCGGCGGACGCGCCGGCAGCGCCTCGAAGTGCCCGCGTACGAGACGCTCCGCCGTCCCCGGGTCGAACGCTCCGGTCAGTGTCAGCACGGCATTGCCGGGACCGTAGTGGTCGGCGAAGAACCGCTCGCACAGCGGGACGTCGAAGGCCGCCAGGTCGGCGGTTTCGCCGTACCCGTCCCTGATGTTCTCCGCGCGGGAGTGCAGGACGCGCGGCAGTACCCAGGGGAATGCGCCGTACGGACGATTGCGGACCATGAGGCGTATCTCCTCGTCGATCACCGCGGTCTGTGTGCGCAGGGTCGGCGCGGAAATACGAGGTGAGCGCATTCGGTCCGCTTCGAGCGCGAGCAGCATTTCGAGTGCGGAGGCCGGGGCGGCGGCGTAGTAGACCGTCACGTCCTGGCGGGTCCTGGCGTCACCGAAGCCGCCGGCGCGCTGTACCCGGGGCAGGTATCCCTCGGGTGCGGCACCGTAACCGCCTTGGAACACGAGGTGCTCGAAGAGGTGCGCGAGGCCCGTACGCCCCTCGGGTTCGGTCCGGAAACCGACGCCGTAGTGCACCGCGACGCCGACCGAGGCGCCCACGGGATTCGGTGCCAGCAGTACCCGCAATCCATTGTCCAATACCAGGCGGCGCAGCTGAGTTCGGATCATCCGGGCGAGCATAGGCCGGGTCAAGTGCCCACTCAACGCGAGACGTTGACCGATTGCGGCCAGTGTCCGCATGCGGCCAACTCCATTGCCATCGCGGCACCGGCCGGGAAATGGTTCAGCCACGGCCGGAGAACGCGATTGCGTAAATCGCCGATCCGGCCGCCATTCGATTCCGCTCACACCCAACGGGAGTCATCATGAACACCCAGTCCCTCATCAGCGGCTACTCCACCTACGCCGCCGCCGACGAGATCGTTCCGGCGGTCGAGGCCCCGGGCGCCACCATCACCATCACCACCTCGTCGCAGGCCTGCATCTCCGCCGCGTCCGCCGTCTCGGCGGTGTCGGTCGACAACACCTTCGACCACTCCTGCTGAACCGCGTGACCCGTTGAGAACAGGGCGGGTGCCCACCGCCGCAATCGGTGGGCACCCGCCCTGTCGCACGATAGCCGGTCGCCGGTTTCCGGCGGTCGGATCACTCGTCCGCACCGGCCTCGGCGTCCTCGACGCCGGTGTCCGACAACCCCAGGATGATGGAGGGCAGCGCCGATGACGTCAGCATCAGCGTGGTCAGCAGCCCGGGCATCCGCTCGATCATCCCGGGCTCGTTCTGGAAGACGACCATGAGCAGGACGACGGCCATGCCCGAGGCGATCGCGCACTGGTATCCGATGAAGGAGACCCGGTCGCGCAGTCCGCGTTCGCGTTCGTCCAGTCCCGCCACCGGCCGCTCGGCCACACCGCGGGTCATCGAACGCAGTACGCCCCACAGCAGCAGCCAGAGGACGAAGCCCACGAGCCACCACGAGTCGGAGAACGCGTTGCCGTCCGAGACGAGTGACAGCACCACCATGGCGGCGCTCAGCGCGCACAGCGAGAGTGCCACGGGGCGCATGGGGCTGCGGACCGGGCCCGCCGTCACGTCAGAACCTTCCCGGCTCACGAGCGTTCCTCCTTCTTGTACACCTGGGCGGAGAGCGGGACGAAGGGCTGACGACTGAAGATCGCCTCGACCGGAAGTTCGAACACGTCGCTGAAGCGGAACGCCAGATCGAGACTCGGGAAGTAGTCGCCCCGCTCGATGGCGCCGATGGTCTGCGGATGCACTTCCACCAGTTCCGCCAGCGCGACCCTGCTGAGACCGCGCTCGGCGCGCAGCACTCTCAGCTGGTTGTAGATCGGCATTCCCTCGCGATGACTCACTGGGCTCATGTGAGAAATGTAGTAGTAACACAACAGGTCGTCAAGAAACCGCTACAGAAGGGAGGGCCTACCTGTGACCGCTGTGCTCCCGAGCATGCTCGTGCCGAACATGCCCGACACCCCCGACGCCCTGCGGCCCTACGCCGAACTGGTGCGGGACACCGGCGCGCGCCGGTTGTGGACGGGCCAGTCGCTCAAGGTCGAGACCCACCAGGCGTTCGCCCATCTCGCGGGCGCCGGGATACGCGTCCCCGTGGGCACCGGCGTCACCCTGATGCCGCTGCGCCATCCGTACGAGGCCGCCCTCCAGGCCCGCTCCCTGGCCCTGATGACCGGCCGGACGGTGGTGGCCGGATACGGCGTCGGCGCACCGGCGTTCGTACGCAGCCTCAACGGACGCCCCTATGCCAGCCCGCGCACGATGGCCGCCGACTACCTGCGAACGGTCCGCTCCCTGCTCGACGGGGAGATCGTCGACCACGCGGGCGACTACCACGCGCTGCGCGGACGCCTGATCCCCATGGACCACCCCGGGGTGGAGGTCGGCGTGGGCGTGCTGCGCCCCAACATGGCCCGCACCGCGGGCGGCGTCGCGGATGTCGCCATCACCTGGATGACCCCGCCCGGATACGTCGCCGACACCCTGCTGCCCGCCCTGGAGGAAGGGGCCAAGGACAGGGACGCCCGCTGCCGTGTCGCGACCGTCGTCCATGTCGCGGTGGAGCGCGGCGGACGGGACCCGTACGTCCTCGCGCACACGGCCGCCGCCGGGCACCTGGCCGCCGACCACTACACGGACATGCTGCGCCGGGCCGGTGTACCGGCCGATCCCGCCGACCCGAGGGCCGGTGCCGTCTCCCTGGTGGACAGCGGCACCTATGTGTTCGGCTCGGCGGACCACATCGCCGCCCGGCTGGACGAGTACCGGGACGCCGGGGTGGACGAGGTGGTCCTCAACTGCGGCGGGGTGCTCTTCACCGAGGGCCAAGACGCGGCGTTCCGGGACGTCGCGGAGATCATCGAGGCGGTCCGGCGGCGGCACGGTGGCTGAGCCGTCCGCCGCTTCGGAAGCCGAGCCCGTGACCGTGCGCGAGTACGGCACCCGCTATCTGCGGATCACCGTGCGCTACCACGGGGACGCGGGATTCAGCTGGCTGCGCACACCCGGGCCGGCCCACACCCGCGCGCAGCGACTTCCCCCCGTGGCGGTCGGCGCGGCACTGCGGCGCGTCGACGCCGCCGTCGGTGACGCGTCGGAAGACCCGCGCGGTGCCCGGCTCGCCCTGGGGGAGTGGGCCGCCGGCCCGGAGCCGGACCGTGCCGCGCGGCCGGGCGTGCTCTACCGCGTGCCCGGCGCGGTCTCGGTGGCCCGGCTGCTGCCCTCCGGCGACGACACCGCCTTCCGGTTCTCGGTGAGCGCGCTGGCGGACGCGGGCAGGACACTGCGCCGACTGCACCGGGAACCGTGGGAGTTCCCGGAGCGACCGCCGCATCCCGGTATGCGACGGCTCCGTGCCTGGATCCAGGGGGAGGAGGCCGGCCCCGGGGCGGCCCGGTTGCGCGCGCTGGCCCGCACCCGGCTCGGCCCCTCGCTGTGGGCGCGGCTGACGGACTGGTCCGAGGCCGCGAACGAACCGCCCGGCGGGGGAGAGGCGGTCCTGCTGCACGGTGCGCCCAGCACCGGCTGGCTGGTCCCCTCCCCGGCCGGTGGCCACGCCGCCCTGCTCACCGGCGAGGAGGTCACCGGCGGCGACCCGGCCCTCGATCTCGGCTGGATCCTCGGGGAACTGCACGAACTGCGCACCGCCGCCGCACGGGGCCTCGGCGCCGCCGGACAGGGCCCGCCGGTCGACTACCCGGCCGCGGCCCGTGCCCTGCTCTCCGGGTACACCGGCGGTGCCGGTGCGCCCGCCCTCCCGCCCGGCACCGCACGCGCGGCCACCCTCCGGCTGGCCGTCCACATGCGGGACTTCGCCTCGTTCGTCGGCTGGCACGAGGACCTGCGCCGCTACTGCGACCTGCTGGCGGAGACGCTCACCGAGGACGGCGCCCCCGCCCTTCAGTGGGGCGTCGGCCGTTCGTGACGACTGAAGTCAGCCGCTCGTGACGACCGTCGTGGTCACCGTCACCGCGATGATCGCCGTCAGCGCGTCCTCCGCGGCCTTCACCACGTGGCGCACCGCCGCCGCGGCCCACCGGCCGTGCGAGACCGACTCCATGGCCGCCTCGACCCGGCGCGCGTCGGCGTCGGGGAAGGCCAGACGGTGCAGCTTCGCTCCGTGCAGGAGGGCGACCAGGCTCGCCGTACGCTCGTCCGGCGCCGCGCCCGACAGGACGACCGCGTCGAGGCGCTGCCGCACCGCCGCCTCCACCGAGCCGTCGGCCTCCGGATAGCGGCGCACGGGGAAGAGACCGAGCACCTTCTTCTTCTCCTCCCGGACCAGCCCCTTCTCGATCAGGCCCGTGTTCGCCCCGGCCACGGCGTCGGTCTTGAGCCGGTTGATCCAGTCCTTGGTGCTGCCCGGCCGGTCCTTGCCGGCGACGGCTTCGAGCGCGGCGTCCAGGGCGGGCTCGCCCAGCGGCGTGGCGTCGACGACAGTGACCTTGTCGTCCGTCACGTCGATCCGGCCGGCCAGCGCGAGTTCCACCAGCGAGGCCGCCGCGATCGCCGGGGCCACCTTCGCCGACTCCTTGGCGGTGCCGGACTCGTCGTCCAGCGAGATGAGCAGCAGCTGCTCGCCCAGGGTGGTGGGGGTTTCCGTGGGGGCTTCCATGTGTCGGTTCCTCCGGTGTCCGGGTGGGGCCGGGCGTCGGCGGCGAAGATCCTCGCCACCGTTCTCTGGGACGCCCCTACCCGTACTTCCGTTCCCGCACCACCCCTCTTCTCCTCGCCGACGGGGCGCGGCCGTGTCGGTGTGGCCGTGCCGTACCGGATCGGTGAGGATGAAGGGCCCGTCGGCCGACCCGAGGACGCAAGGATGTGCTGGAGCGCGGAGGCCGACCTCGTCGCGGGTGTCGGGGTCGCCGCCGTCGGGGTGGCCTGTGTGACGCGGGCCCGGCGAGGCCGTGACCTTCCGCTGGCCGCGCTGCCCCTGCTGCTCGGAGTGCACCAGATGGTCGAGGCGGTGGTCTGGGCCTCGGACGGAGGGAGCGGCCCGGCCACCCTCGCCTGGACGGTCATGGCCCTCCCGCTGCTGGCGCTCTGGGTCCCGGCGGGCGTGCTGTGCGCCGCGCCCCGGTCCGCGCGGCGCGGGCTGACCGTGCCGCTCGCCGCCGGAGTCGCGACCGCGGCGGTGCTCGCGTACGTACTCGCCACGCGTCCGGTGCGGGCGGAGATCCGCGGCCACACCATCGGCTACGTCGTGGACCTGCCCTACACCCCGCTGCTGATCGCGGGCTACCTCGTCGCCACGGTCGGCTCGCTGCTGCTGTCCGGCGACCGGGGCCTGCGCCTGCTGGGGATCCTGGCCGGCGCGGGCGCGCTGATCTGCTGGGCCCTGTGGCGGCTGGAGTTCGTCTCGACCTGGTGCGCGTTCGCGGCGGTGTGCTCGGTGGTCCTGCTCGGCTGGGTGAACGCACGCAGGGCGCGCTGAGCGGGTCAACGCCCCCGCAGGGCGTCAAGTGCCTGCAGCGCCACGTGGAGTTCGGTGCGCTGTTCGCCGGATTCCAGGTCGCGGCCGATCAATCGTTCGATCGTACGCAGTCGTTGGTAGACGGTCTCCCGGGACACACCGCCGGAGCGGGCGGCGACGGTCTTGTTGCCGGCGGAGTCCAGGTATCCGCGCAGAGTCGTCAGGAGGTCGGTGCCGTGACGGGCGTCGTGGTCGAGGAGCCGGCCCAACTGCCGTTCCGCGTACTCCTGGACCCGGGTGTCGTCGCGGAGTGCGAACAGCAGGCGGCGCAGGCCGATGTCGGAGCGTTCGTGGAAGGAGCGGTCCGGGGGGAGTGGCTGTCCCGGTCCGGTCGCCTCGGCCACCCGGGCCGCCTCGCGGAACGAGCGGGCGACGTCGGCGAGGTCCGCGGCCGGGGAACCGGCGCTCACGGTCGTGCCGGGGGTCGGGCCCAGCGCGGTGCGGCTCAGCCGTTCGACGGCCTGCCGCCAGGGCCGGGACGGCCGCAGCGCCAGCAGGACGCCGAGGCGGGCGGGGCCGAGGAGGCCGACGAGCGCCGGGGTCGCCGTGGCGCTCAGTTCCTCGGCGAGGCGGACCTCGGTCCTGGCGGTGTCCTCTTCCGCCGGGACGTCCACGAGTACGGCGACGAAGCGGGCGTCCTCCGTGGGCAGCCCCAGCGCCGCGACCCGGGCGCACGCGTCCGCGGGGGAGCGGTGGCGCTGCTCGACCAGGTCGCGCAGGGCGTTGCGGTGCGCGGTGCGTTCCCAGGGCGTGGGGTGGGTGAGACGGGCGATGGTGAGGGCCATCGCGGTCCTCTCCAGCACGGTGACGTCCTCGGGCCCGAAGACCGGGGACGCGGCCGAGCCGGACCGGCCGGGGAGCATGGCCACCCGCCCCCAGCCCTCGCCCTGGTACTCCACCGGGGCCACGAGCCAGCCCTCGGGACCGCGCAGACCGGTGTGGTCGGCGGGCGGGACGGCCCGGGAACGCCGTTCCCAGTCGGTGAGCGCGGCCTCCGTCGTACCGCCGGACGGTTCGCAGACCATCGCCCGGTGGACCAGGTTCTCCAGCACGACCGTGTGCCCGCTCATCTCCGCCGCGGCGCGCAGCACGTCCTCGGGACCCGCGCCGCGCAGGGTGAGCGCGGTGAACGCCTCGTGGACGCGCTGGGTCCTGCGCATCGCGTCCGCCTGGCTGCCGAGGATCAGCGTGTGGACGACCTGGGTCACCTCCAGGAAGTTGACGTCCTTGGCGAGGGTGACAAGGGGCAGGCCGCGGGCCCGGCAGGCGTGGACCAGGGCGTCGGGCGGCCGGTGGTAGCGGCGGACGAGTTCGATGACGAGGGCCGCGGCACCGACGTCGGCCAGTTCGTCCACGTAGCGGCGTACACCGGCGGGGTCGTCGGGCAGCGGCATGCCGGTGGTGAGGACGAGTTCGCCGCCCTTGAGGAAGGAGGCCGGGTCCGTCAGCTCGGTGATGTGCACCCAGCGGACCGGGCGGTCGACGTGGTCCAGGCCGGTGACCACCTGCGGATCTCCACCGGCCAGGACGGGCAGCGCCAGCACGTCGGCCACGGTGAGCGGACGGCCTGCCGGTACTGGGGCTCTGCGCTGGTTCTCGCTCACGGTGCCTCCCTGCACCCGCCACTCTGACAAGCCGTGCTGACCTGCGCAAGGGCGCTTATGGGGCGCCCGTGGCGCGGGTGGGGGACGCGGTGGGACCGAATCGGTTGACACATCGTCCGGATACCGCGCCCCGGCCGGACAGATCACGCGTTGTCCGGCCGTGGACCGCGGGCATGCTCGGGGCACCGCAGTACGACCGACGATCAGGCCGGGGAGACGAGCATGACCGCACTGTCGCCGCACCTTCGCCAGGCCACGCCCGTGGTGGCCGTCCGGGGCGAGGGCGTCCACATCCATGGCGAGGACGGCCGCCGCTATCTGGACTTCACCGCCGGCATCGGTGTCACCAGCACCGGGCACTGCCACCCCAGGGTCGTGGCCGCCGCCCAGGAGCAGGTGGGCACACTGATCCACGGTCAGTACACGACCGTCACGCACCCGCCGCTGCGGCAACTCGTCGACAAGCTCGGCGAGGTGCTGCCGGCCGGCCTGGACAGTCTGTTCCTCACCAACTCCGGCAGCGAGGCGGTGGAGGCGGCGCTGCGCCTGGCCCGGCAGGCCACCGGACGGCCCAATGTCCTGGTCTGCCACGGCGGTTTCCACGGCCGGACCGTGGCCGCCGCCTCCATGACCACGTCCGGTACCCGCTTCCGGTCCGGCTTCTCACCGCTGATGAGCGGCGTGGTCGTCACCCCGTTCCCGACGGCCTACCGCTACGGCTGGGACGAGGAGACCGCCACCCGCTTCGCCCTCCGGGAGCTCGACTACACCCTCCAGACGATCTCCTCGCCCGCCGACACCGCCGCCGTCATCGTCGAGCCGGTACTCGGCGAGGGCGGGTACGTCCTCGCGACCCGCGCCTTCATGGAGGGCCTGCGGGAACGCGCGGACCGGCACGGGTTCCTGCTGATCCTGGACGAGGTGCAGACCGGCGTGGGCCGTACCGGCCGGTTCTGGGGTCACGAGCACTTCGGCACCACCCCCGACATCCTCGTCACCGCCAAGGGGCTGGCCAGTGGGTTCCCGCTGTCCGGGATCGCCGCCTCCGAGGAGCTGATGCGCAAGGCGTGGCCGGGCTCGCAGGGCGGCACGTACGGCGCCAACGCGGTGGCGTGCGCGGCGGCCTGCGCCACGCTCGACGTCGTACGCGACGAGAAGCTCGTCGAGAACGCCGAGGCGATGGGGGCGCGGCTGCGCCAGGGGCTGGAGGCGGTGGCGGCCCGGACCCCGGCCATCGGGGACGTACGCGGGCTGGGGCTGATGCTGGGCAGCGAGTTCGTCACCGAGAACGGCGCCCCCGACCCCGAGACCGCCGCCCGGGTCCAGCGGGCCGCCGTCGACGAGGGCCTGCTGTTGCTGCTCTGCGGGGCCTGGAACCAGGTGGTCCGGATGATCCCGGCACTGGTGATCGGCGAGTCGGACGTCGACGAGGGGCTCCGGGCGTGGACGGCCGCCGTCGAGGCGGGCACGTCCGGAGCGGCGGACCGATGAGCACGGCACGAAAGGACCTCATGACCGACACACCGACCCAGCTGTTCATCGGCGGTGCCTGGACGGACGCCGCCGACGGCGCCGTCATGCCCGTGGACGACCCCGCGACCGGCGAGATCCTCTGCCAGGTCGCCGACGCGGGCCCCAAGGACGCCCGGCTCGCTCAGGACGCGGCGCTCCAGGCCCAGGAGGAGTGGGCCCGTACGGCACCGCGGGCGCGCAGCGAGATCCTGCGCCGCGCCTACGAGATCATCCTCGACCGCACGGACGAGCTGGCCCACCTGATGACGTCCGAGATGGGCAAGCCGCTGGCGGAGGCCAGGGGAGAGGTGGCCTACGCGGCCGAGTTCTTCCGTTGGTTCTCCGAGGAGGCCGTCCGTATCGACGGCGGTCACGGCATCCTCCCCGACGGACGCAACCGCATGCTGCTCTCCCGGCGCCCGGTCGGGCCCTGTCTGCTGATCACTCCGTGGAACTTCCCGCTGGCCATGGGCACCCGCAAGATCGGCCCGGCGATCGCGGCCGGCTGCACGATGGTGCTCAAGCCCGCCCCGCAGACCCCGCTCTCCAGCCTGGCCCTCGCCGCGATCCTCAAGGAGGCAGGACTGCCGGACGGTGTGCTGAACGTCGTCACCACCTCTCGGGCGGGGGAGGTGTGCGAACCGCTCCTGCGCGGGGAGCGGAGCGAGGTGGGGGTCCCCCCGGCCGCAGGCTGGGGGAGGATCCGCAAGCTCTCCTTCACCGGCTCCACCCAGGTCGGCCGGCTCCTGCTCGCCCAGTGCGCCGACACGGTCGTACGCGCCTCGATGGAGCTGGGCGGCAACGCGCCGTTCATCGTCCTCGACGACGCCGACCTGGACGTGGCCGTGGACGGCGCGATGATCGCCAAGATGCGCAACATGGGCGAGGCGTGCACGGCCGCGAACCGCTTCTTCGTCCACCGCTCGGTGGCCGAGGAGTTCGCGCGGCGCCTCGCCCGGCGGATGGAGGCGCTGGTCGTGGGCCCCGGCACGCGGGACGGCGTGGACGTCGGCCCGCTCATCGACACCGCCGGGCGCGCCAAGGTCGAGGACCTGGTCTCCGACGCGGTGGAGCGCGGCGCGCGGGTCCTCTGCGGCGGCCGCACGCCCGAGGGCCCAGGCTGCTTCTACCCGCCCACGGTGCTCACCGACGTCAGCCCGGACAGCCGCCTGATGGGTACGGAGATCTTCGGCCCCGTGGCGGCGATCCTCACCTTCGACGACGAGGACGAGGTGGTGCGCCGCGCCAACGACACCCCCTGGGGGCTCGTCGGCTACGTCTTCACCGAGGGCCTCGACCGCGCCCTGCGCGTCAGCGAACGCCTGGAGGTGGGCATGGTCGGCCTCAACACCGGGCTCGTCTCGAACCCGGCCGCGCCCTTCGGCGGCGTCAAGCAGTCCGGGCTCGGCCGGGAGGGCGGCACGGTGGGGATCGAGGAGTTCCTGGAGTACCAGTACGTCGCGATGCCGGCCCGGTGACCACCCAGGCTTTGCATGGCCATGCGTTGTCATGCATACTCTTCCTATGTCCAAGGTCCTCACCTCCCTTCCCACCGGCGAGCGCGTCGGTATCGCCTTCTCGGGCGGCCTCGACACCTCGGTCGCGGTCGCGTGGATGCGTGACAAGGGCGCCGTCCCCTGCACGTACACCGCCGACATCGGCCAGTACGACGAGCCCGACATCGCCTCGGTGCCCGACCGTGCGAAGACCTACGGCGCCGAGATCGCGCGCCTGGTCGACTGCCGGGCGGCGCTGGTCGAGGAGGGCCTGGCCGCGCTCACCTGCGGGGCGTTCCACATCCGCTCCGGCGGGCGTGCCTACTTCAACACCACGCCGCTGGGCCGTGCCGTCACCGGCACGCTCCTCGTCCGGGCGATGCTCGAGGACGACGTCCAGATCTGGGGCGACGGCTCCACGTTCAAGGGCAACGACATCGAGCGGTTCTACCGGTACGGCCTGCTCGCCAATCCGCAGCTCAGGATCTACAAGCCCTGGCTGGACGCGGACTTCGTGACCGAGCTCGGCGGCCGCAAGGAGATGTCGGAGTGGCTCCTCGCCCACGACCTCCCCTACCGGGACTCGACGGAGAAGGCGTACTCCACCGACGCCAACATCTGGGGCGCCACCCACGAGGCCAAGACGCTGGAGCACCTCGACACCGGCGTGGAGACCGTGGAGCCGATCATGGGCGTGCGGTTCTGGGACCCGTCGGTCGAGATCGCCGCCGAGGACGTCACCATCGGCTTCGACCAGGGCCGCCCGGTGACGGTCAACGGCAAGGAGTTCGCCTCCCCGGTCGACCTGGTGATGGAGGCCAACGCCATCGGCGGCCGCCACGGGATGGGCATGTCCGACCAGATCGAGAACCGGATCATCGAGGCCAAGAGTCGCGGCATCTACGAGGCGCCCGGCATGGCCCTGCTGCACGCGGCCTACGAGCGCCTCGTCAACGCGATCCACAACGAGGACACCCTCGCCCAGTACCACACCGAGGGACGGCGCCTGGGCCGGCTGATGTACGAGGGCCGCTGGCTGGACCCCCAGTCGCTGATGATCCGGGAGTCGCTCCAGCGCTGGGTCGGCTCGGCCGTCACCGGCGAGGTCACCCTGCGGCTGCGGCGCGGTGAGGACTACTCGATCCTCGACACCACCGGCCCGGCGTTCAGCTACCACCCGGACAAGCTGTCGATGGAGCGCACCGAGGACTCCGCGTTCGGCCCGGTGGACCGAATCGGCCAGCTCACCATGCGCAACCTCGACATCGCCGACTCGCGCGCCAAGCTGGAGCAGTACGCCGGGCTCGGTCTGATCGGCACCGCCAACCCCGCCATCGGTGCCGCCCAGGCCGCCTCGACCGGGCTGATCGGCGCCATGCCGGAGGGCGGCGCGCAGGCCATCGCCTCCCGCGGCGAGGTCTCCGGCGACGACGAGCTGCTGGACCGCGCCGCCATGGAGTTCGGCACGGACTGACCCGTCCCTCGGGACCCTCTCACCGGCAAGGGCCGGCTCGACGCCTACGGGCGTCGGGCCGGCCCTTCTGTTTCTCGTCCCCGTGCATGACTTGCGTGCGCGATGAGGTTCGAACGGCACCTTCTTGTTCCGGCGGCGGCTACTTCCCAGCTCAACGTGAACGCAAGGGACTTGGAAGCAACGCAAGCTGTTTACGTGCCAAATCCCGTCACAACGAAGACCGTTGACAAACAGGTGACGCGATAGAAACCTGATGACGCACTTTCCGCAAAGAATCGACTGTCCTGCTCAATTGACGCGCATGGTCGGTACTCCCCTCCCCGCCGGCCAGTCGCGCTCCCCGACTCCCCACGGAACAGAGGACCCCCATGAGATGGAGATCCCTCGGCCGACGGTCGCTGACGGGCGCCGTCGTGGCCGGGCTGATGACGGCCGGGCTGCTCCCGCTGCCCTTCGCGGCCGGCGCGCACGCCGCGACGGCCGCCGCCGACGTCAACCTCGCCCTCGGCCGTCCGGCCACCGCGGGCGGCTCGCACGGCGCCTACCCGGCCGGCAACACCACCGACGGCACCCAGGCGTCCTACTGGGAAGGCCCGGCCGGCTCCTTCCCCCAGTGGGTGCAGGTCGACCTCGGCGAGGCCCGCGACGTCGAACGGGTGGTCCTCAAACTGCCCGCCGGCTGGGAGAGCCGCAGCCAGACCCTCTCCCTCCAGGGCAGCACCGACGGCGCCACCTTCCGCGCGCTCGCCGGCTCGGCCGCGCGGGCGTTCAGCCCGGACCGGACCAACACCGTCGCCGTCGACCTCACCTCACCCTCCGACGCCCGCTACGTCCGCGTCCACGTCACCGGCAACACCGGCTGGAACGCCGCACAGCTCTCCGAACTGGAGGTGTACGGCGAGGAAGTGGTCACCGAGCCGCCCCCCACCGGCACCAACCTGGCCCGCAACAAGCCCGTCGAGGCCACCTCGTCGGTGCACTCCTACGTCGCCGCCAACGCCACCGACGACTCCACCTCCACCTACTGGGAAGCGGCCGGCCACCCCGCCGACCTCACCGTGAAGCTCGGCGCCGACGCGGACATCAGCGCCGCGGTCGTCAAGCTCAACCCGGACCCCGTCTGGGCCGCCCGGACCCAGAGCATCCAGGTACTCGGCCGTGAGCAGGGGCAGAGCGACTTCACCTCGCTGCGCGCCCGCGCCGACTACTCCTTCAGTCCGGGCAAGGACAACACGGTGACCATCCCGGTCACCGGCCGCGTCTCCGACGTACGGCTCAGGTTCTTCTCCAACACCGGCGCGCCCGGCGGCCAGGTCGCCGAGTTCCAGGTCGTCGGCACCGCCGCGCCCGCGCCCGACCTGACCGTCACCGGCCTCGACTGGTCACCCACGGACCCCTCCGAGCGTGACAAGGTCACCGTGAACGCCACGGTCCGCAACGCCGGCACCGCGCGTTCGGCCGCGACGACCGCCGAGGTCTCCGTGGAGGGAACGGCAGCCGGCAGCGCCGAGGTGCCCGCCCTCGACCCCGGTGAGTCCGCCGAGGTCGCCGTCTCCACCGGCACCCACGCGACCGGCAGTTACGCGGTCGCCGCGGTGGTGGACCCGCGCGACACGGTCGCCGAACTGGACGACACCAACAACAGCCGCACCGCCACCGACCGGCTCGTCGTCGACCGGGCACCCGGCCCGGACCTGGAGGTGCGCTCCATCACCAGCGACCCGGCCAACCCGGCCGTGGGCGCGAAGGTCTCCTTCACCGTCGCCGTGCACAACCGCGGCACGAGCGCCGTCGAGGCGGGCTCGGTGACCCGGCTCCAGGCCGGCACCACCACCCTGAACGGCACGACCGGCGCAGTGGCGGCCGGTGCCACGGTGAACGTGCCGATCAGCGGCACCTGGACGGCGACCGGAGGTGGCGTCACGCTCTCCGCCACCGCCGACGCGACCGGCCTCGTCACCGAGACCAACGAGAACAACAACGTGCTCGCCAAGTCCCTCGTCGTCGGACGCGGCGCCGCCGTGCCGTACACCGAGTACGAGGCGGAGGACGGCCGTCACAACGGCACCCTGCTCACCACCGACGCCAAGCGCACCTTCGGCCACACCAACTTCGGCACCGAGTCCTCGGGCCGCAAGTCGGTCCGGCTCGACGCCACCGGCGAGTACGTCGAGTTCACCTCCACCACACCCACCAACTCCATCGTGGTGCGCAACTCCATCCCCGACGCCCCCGGCGGCGGCGGAGCGCAGGCCACGATCAGCCTCTACGCCGACGGCGCCTTCGTACAGAAGCTGAACCTGTCGTCCAAGCACAGCTGGCTGTACGGCAACACCGACGACCCCGAGGGCCTCACCAACCGGCCCGGCGGCGACGCGCGGCGGCTGTTCGACGAGTCCCACGCGCTGCTGTCCAGGACCTTCCCGCAGGGCACCGAGTTCCGCCTCCAGCGCGACGCGAGCGACTCGGCCGCCTTCCACGTCATCGACCTGATCGACCTGGAGCAGGTCGCGCCCCCGGCGCCCAAGCCGGCGAACTGCACCTCGATCACCGAGTACGGGGCCGTCCCCGGCGACGGACTCGACGACACCGACGCCATCCAGCGCGCCGTCACCGCCGACCAGGAGGGCCAGATCCCCTGCGTGTGGATCCCGGCCGGGCAGTGGCGCCAGGAGCAGAAGATCCTCACCGACGACCCGCAGAACCGCGGCCAGCACAACCAGGTCGGCATCCGCGACGTCACCATCCGCGGCGCGGGCATGTGGCACTCCCAGCTCTACACCCTGACCCCGCCGCACGAGGCCGGCGGCATCAACCACCCGCACGAGGGCAACTTCGGCTTCGACATCGACGACAACACCCAGATCTCCGACATCGCCATCTTCGGCTCGGGCACCATCCGCGGCGGCGACGGCAACCACGAGGGCGGCGTCGGCCTCAACGGCCGCTTCGGCAAGGACACCAAGATCACCAACGTGTGGATCGAGCACGCCAACGTCGGCGTCTGGGCCGGCCGCGACTACTCGAACATCCCCGAGCTGTGGGGACCCGGTGACGGCCTGGAGTTCACCGGCATGCGTATCCGCAACACCTACGCCGACGGCATCAACTTCGCCAACGGCACCCGCAACTCCACGGTCTACAACTCCTCCTTCCGCAACACCGGCGACGACTCGCTCGCGGTGTGGGCCAGCAAGTACGTGAAGGACACCGCCGTGGACGTCGGCCACGACAACCACTTCCGCAACAACACGATCCAGCTGCCGTGGCGGGCCAACGGCATCGCGGTGTACGGCGGTTACGGCAACACCATCGAGAACAACGTCATCTCCGACACGATGAACTACCCCGGCATCATGCTCGCCACCGACCACGACCCGCTGCCCTTCTCCGGGCAGACCCTCATCGCGGGCAACGCCCTGCACCGGACGGGCGGCGCGTTCTGGAACGAGGACCAGGAGTTCGGCGCCATCACCCTCTTCGCGCAGGGGCAGGACATTCCCGGCGTGACCATCCGGGACACCGAGATCCTCGACTCGACCTATGACGGGATCCAGTTCAAGACGGGAGGCGGTGTGATGCCGGACGTGAAGATCCAGAACGTCCGCATCGACAAGTCCAACAACGGATCGGGCATCCTCGCGATGGGCGGCGCCCGAGGCAGCGCCACCCTGACCGACGTCACGATCACCAACTCGGCCGAGGAGGACGTGACGATCGAACCGGGATCCCAGTTCAAGATCAACCGGTGAGATCAGCCGGCGGTCCAGCCCGGGACCGTCGGCAGCACCCGCTCGGCGACGCGGAGCACCATCGCGTCGTCGGGCGGCATGCCGTCCTCGCGCCAGACGGAGAGCTCGTAGGAGCCGCCGCTGTCCTTCGCGTCCCGGGCCACCAGCAGGCTGCGGGCGATGCCGCCCGTGCCGGCGTCCGCCTGGTCGCCGCCGAAGGAGATGGCGATGGTCGGGTTCGAGTAGAGGGCCGCCGCGCGTCCCAGGACCTTCTTCGCCTGCGCGGCCTCTCCCAGGATGTCGGCCGTCCCGGCGACCGAGAGATCGTCGTAGGACACCGAGAGCTTCACCGTGTAGGTCTCGAACCTGACGGTCGCCTCGGGCGTCGGGATCCTCCTGCCGTCGGCGAGTTCGGTCGGCTCGTCGTTGCCGTAGGCGTTCTGCGCCGGCTCCTCGGGCGTTTCCAGCAGCGCCGGCAGGTCCGGACGGTTCAGCGCCCTGCACAGCTGCATCCCGGACACGCGCTTCGACGGCGGGGCGTCGTCCGTGGCCGAACAGGTGGCCGGTCCCCGTTTCCCGGCGCCCTGCGCGTCGGCCCGCGCGATGGTCCACATGCCGCCCGCCAGCGCACCGACCAGTACCACCGCGGTGATCGCCTGGGCCGCCGCGCTCATGCCCTTCTCGGGTCTCGCGGAATCGTCCGTCATGTCCCCTGTCCCCCGTCTGACGTGCGCGTTCCTTGCGCGTCGCGGAGCCTATCCGGTGATCGTCCGACGGGGAAGCGCGAATCGTCCGCAAGGCGTTCGGCGTTCAGCTCGTCGACCGCGCCGAGCGCGTCACCGATCGTCGCGTAGTCCACCGCGATGAAGTTGACCGGTCTGCCACGCTGCCGCTCACACCTGTGCGCCCGCTCCAGCACCCGCTGCCGGGAGTTGACGAGCCCGGCGTCCAGCCGCAGCCCGCCGCCCGCCGTGACGAAGTGGTTGAGCAGGAACAGCCGCTTGTCGGCGCCGCCCCGGTTCGGCAGGCAGGACATCTCGTCCGGACTGCGGAACGCGAACGGCGTCTCCATGCCGTACCGGTAGAGGTTCCGGTACCACGGCGCGGGCCCGTCGGCCTTCTCCGCGAACACGACCAGACGCCGGCCGCTGTCGATCATCTCCCCCAGCTTCGGCCATGGCCGTTCCGGGTCCGCGTCCGGCTCGTACAGCAGGTCGGACAGCCCGGCCCGCAGGAAGGCGTCCTGGCTCGCCACGGAGTTGACGCCGTCCTGCAGGATCAGGGTGACGACCTCGGTGGGGTTCGCGCGCAGCCAGTCGCCGATCTGGCGCAGTGTGGGCGTCAGTTCGAGAGCCCCGGCGCCGCACACCGAGTGGCACAGCCACAGGCCGGGGTGGGGCGGGTTCACCCGCTCCAGGATTCCGGTGAGCCGGCGGCGCAGGGACGGGGAGAAGTCCGAGGTGCTCAGTCGCTCCGCGACCTCCTCGGGCCGCTCCCAGCGGTGGGTGTCGAGGAGCAGGACGCGCACCCCGGCGTTGAGCTGACCGACGATGTCCGGGTCCTGGAGGGGGCCGATGAACCGGTCCGCCGTCGTGGCCATCGCGTTGTGCGACGCGAGCTGGGCGATCTCGTCGTAGCGGGCGTCGCACAACTCGGCGCTGCCCTGGCAGATGCGCGGTGAGGAGCCGGTGATCGCCACCGGCGCCAGCATCGTGCCCACGAGCGCGCACGCCGTGACGGCGAAGGTCAGGGTGGGGCCGTGCCGCGGATCGGTGAGGACCGGCACGCCGGGCCTGGTCTGCCAGACCCAGCCGACGGTGATCAGCAGGGCGCCGGCGGCGAGCAGGATCACCGCGACGACGGTGGCGGTGGTCAGGAGCTGGTCGACAGCGGTGGCCTGGATGTCGCCGAGGAGATCCGACGCCGCCGGGGGCCACGACGACGGGGTGTCGAACAGCGCGTCCCCCAGTGTGAGACGCAGGAGGAGCACCGACAGCGCCATCAGCGAGGCGGCGGCGGCCGGCACCCAGCCGAGCGGCATCAGCCGGCGCTTGGCGGGGGAGGGCGTGGCGAACCACAGCAGCGTGAGCGCGGCGGCGCAGAGCACGGCCGCCGCCGGTTCCACCACCTCCTGGAAGAGGCGGGTGACGGAACGCGCGCGGTCCACCGGGGCCAGCGCCTCGTGCGAGGGATCGAGGTCGACGGTGATGACCCAGGCGCCCCTGTCCGCATCCCGCAGCAGCTCCGCGGCGGCCGCCCGGACCTGGTCCGTCAGCGCGACCGGCGCGATCGCGGCCAGCGCCGCGGCCACGTCACCCCGGTCCAGCGCCGTCTGCACCGTGGGTCTGGTGACGGCGCGCGCGTCCGACGGCACCAGGCGCATCAGCGCGTCCGTGGCCGCGACCGCCTGGCTGTGCGAGAGCGGCAGCGACGGCAGGCCCTCCAGCGGCGCCTCACCGGCCACCACCTGCGCCACCAGTTCGGACAGGCGCTGCACGAACGCCTGGAAGTCCGGTTCGGACCGTTGCTGCAGGGCGGCGACGGCATCACCGAAGTAGGCCCGGCTGAGCCGTTCGACGTTCGCGACGACGGGTTCGAGGTCCACCGTGATCCGGACCCGGTCGCGGTCACCCTCCAGATAGTGGATCACCTCGGCGATCTGCCGGTCGCCCATGGCCCGCAGCGTCTCCGGCGGAATCACGACCTTGAGGTTCGAGGTGATGGTCGACTGCGGAACGGGCAGCCGGTCCAGCAGTTCCCGGGCCAGTGGCGTACTGCCCGGGTCGACCAGCACCTCGTCGTAGAACCGCTGGTATGCCCGCTCGTCCTCCAGCACCTGGCCGTAGAACTTCGGATCGAGCACGGTGCTGCGTACCACGGCGGCCGCGGCCAGGACGGTCAGGCTCAGCACCGCGACGCACCAGACCAGCACCTCGACCCAGGGCGAGCGCCGAACCAGTGCGTCCATGGCCCCATTCTCGTTTCGGCCGACCGTCGTGCGACACGGCGTCCGAGCGGAGAACGCCATCACACTCATGCCCCGGCCCGGTCGGCCGATGCCGGTCAGCCTCCGCTCAGGGCTTCCTCCACGGCGACGCTCGGCTGGGGGTGTACGCAGTGCCAGCGATGTCCGCCGGGGCCGTCCGTCGCCGCCGGGAAGGCGGTGGCGCACGCGTCGTCCGCCTTCCAGCAGCGGGTGCGGAACGGGCAGCCGGAGGGCGGGTTGGTGGCCGAGGGCACCGGGCCGTGCAGGACGATCCGCTCGGGGCGCTCCAGCAGGCTCGGCGTGGCGGAGAGCAGCGCCTCGGTGTACGGGTGGCGCGGGGCGCCGGAGACCTCGGCGGCCCCGCCCTCCTCGACGACGCGGCCCAGGTACAGCACCGCGATACGGTCCGCCAGATAGCGCACCGTCTGCACGTCGTGGGAGATGAACACCATGCCCAGACCGAGGCGGGCGCGCAGATCCACCAGCAGGTTGAGGATCTGGGCGCGCACCGACACGTCCAGCGCGCTGGTGGGTTCGTCGGCGACGATCAGCTCCGGTTCCAGGGCGAGGGCGCGGGCGATGGCCACGCGCTGGCGCTGACCGCCCGACAACTGCCCGGGCCGTGCCTCCATGGTGTGGCCGGGGAGGCCGACCAGGTCGAGGAGTTCCTCGACCCGCCGCTCGCGCTCGGCACGGGTGCCGCGACGGTGCACGTCCAGCGGGTCGCGCAGGATCTGCCGGACGGACAGCCGGGGGTTCAGCGCGGTGGAGGCGTCCTGGAAGATCACGCCGACGGCGGAACCGAACTCGTCACGGCGCTCGGCGGCGCTCATCCTCCACAGGTCCCGCCCCCGGAAGCGCACCTGTCCCTCGGTGGGGCGCTGAAGCCCGGTGACCACGCGGGCCAGCGTCGACTTGCCGCAGCCCGACTCGTCGACCAGGCCGAGGATCTCCCCGCGGCGGACCTCCAGGGAGGCGTCGGTGAGGGCGTGCACGGCGTCCCGGCGCAGGATGCCGCCGCTGCGGGCCCGGTGGCGTACGTGGATGTGGTCGAGCCGGATGAGGGGGTCCATGGCGGTGTCCTTCGGGGCGGTCATCGGGCGCTCTCCAGCGACTTGGCCGAACGCTCCGCGGGCGCCGGGTGGTGGCAGGCGAAGAGATGGTCCCGCCCGGCGTCGCGGTCGGTGGCGGGCGGCGGGGTCGTGGCGCACAACTCGGTGGCGGCGGCGCAGCGGGACGCGAACCGGCAGCCGGGGCCGAACGCCCTGGGTGCCGGCACGACGCCGCGGATCTGGTGCAGCCGCTCCGCACCCGACTCCAGCGAGACCACCGAGCCGAGCAGCCCGCGGCTGTAGTGGTGCGCCGGGTCGGTCAGCAGCGAGCGGGTGTCGCCGACTTCGGCGACCTGACCGGCGTACATGACCGCGACCCGGTGGGCGAGGTCGCCGACCAGCGCCAGGTCGTGGGAGACGAGGACCATCGCGAAGCCGAGTTCGTCGCGCAGCTCGACGAGCAGTTCGACGACCTGGGCCTGCACGGTGACGTCGAGCGCGGTCGTCGGCTCGTCGGCGATGAGCAGCCGCGGGCTGCGGGAGAGCGCCATGGCGATCAGTACGCGCTGGCGCTGGCCGCCGGACAGCTCGTGGGGGTAACTGCGCAGGGTGCGCTCGGGGGAGAGGCCGACCAGCTCCAGCAGCTCGGCCGGGGTGCGCGTGCCGCCGCGGGAGGTGAGCCACTTCAGCTGGGTGCCGATCAGCACGGACGGGTTGAGGGACGACATGGCGTCCTGGTAGACCATGGCGATCTCCGGGCCCATCAGCGCCCGGCGCTCCTTCGGCGACATGGTCAGGAGGTCGCGGCCCCGGTAGCGGATCTCGCCCTCGGCCTCGGCGTTGCGGGCCAGCAGGCCCATGATCGCGAGGCTGGTGATCGACTTGCCGCAGCCCGACTCGCCGACCAGACCGAGGGTCTCGCCCTCGCGGACGGTGAAGGAGATGCCGTCGACGACGCGGGTGTCGCCGTAGCGGTCGGGGAACCGGATGGACAGGTCGCGCACGACGAGCAGTTCGGGGGCGTCCTCGCGCAGCGGCGGCACGGCGGGCTCCGTGGCCGTGAGCCGTGCGGCGAGCCCGGCGAGCGCGGCGTCCACGTCGGCTGTGTCGGCCTCGGGCGCGGCGGCGGCCTTCTCGCCGGAGACGGAGTCCGAGTCGGAGTCCGAGTCGGAGTCTGAGTCGGAATCGGTGCCACCGGTGCGGGACCTGTCCGGAGAGGCGGCGGCGTCCGTCATGCCCTCGGACAGGACGTTCAGCGCGAGCACCGTGACCAGCACGCACAGGCCGGGGAAGAGGGTCGCCCACCAGCCGCCCGAGAGCAGGATCTGCCGGCCGTAGGCCAGGACGCTGCCCCAGCTGGGGTCGGGGTCCTGCACACCGGCGCCGATGAAGGACAGGCTCGCCTCGAAGATGATGGAGTCGGCCACCATGACGGTCGCGAACACCAGAACCGGCGCCGCGCAGTTGACGGCGACGTGCCGGGCCACGATGTAGCCGCGGCGGGCGCCGATGACCCGCTCCGCGGCGACGTAGTCCTCGCCGTACTGCTCCAGCACGTTGGCCCGCACGACCCGGGCGAGCGAGGGCGAGTAGACGAAGGCGATGGTGAAGATGATGACCGGGACGCTGGGCCCGAAGACGGCGACGAGCACGGCGGCGAGCGCGATCGGCGGGAAGGACATCACGATGTCGAGGGTGCGCATCACCGACTCGTCGGCGAGCTTGCGCGAGGTGGCCGCCAGCGCGCCCAGGGCCGAACCGAGGACCAGGGCGAGGAGGGTCGCGCCGAGCCCGATGACCAGGGAGTAGCGGGCGCCGTGCACGACCCGGGCGAACACGTCGCGGCCGGCCCGGTCGGTGCCGAACCAGTGGTCGGCGCCCGGTGCCTGGGCGGGTATGCCGGTGGCCAGGGGGTCCTGGGTGAGCAGCGGGGCGAACACCGCGCCTACCACGACCACCAGCAGGATTCCCAGGGCGATCCGGGAGGGCACCGGCAGGCGGCGCAGGCGGGCGCCGGGCTGGGACAGCCGCGCGGCGAGGGAGCTTGGGGCGAACATCACACCGTCCTGATGCGCGGGTTGACGAGCAGGTAGAGCAGGTCGACGACGACGTTGACCACGAGGAAGGCGATCGCGATGGTGAGCACGGTGCCCTGGACGAGCCCGACGTCGCCGCCGTTGACGCCTTCGAGGATCAGCTTGCCCATGCCGGGCAGGTCGAAGATCGCCTCGATGACGACGGCGCCGCTGAGCATGTAGCCGGCCTTGACGCCGAGCACGGTCAGCGGGGTGACCAGGGCGTTGCGCAGCACCGACCGGATGATCAGGAACGGCGGCAGGCCGCTGCCCCGGGCGGTGCGCACGTAGTCGCGGTCGAGTTCGGTGACCATCGAGGTGCGGATCAGGCGGGCCAGCGAGGAGGCGACGGGCAGGGCGAGGGACAGCGCGGGCAGCGTCATGCTCTCGAGCCAGCCGGAGAGGGAGTCGGCCGGGTTGACGTAGCCGCCGGTCGGGAAGAGCGGCATGTTCAGCGAGAACTGCTGGATGAGCAGCACGCCGACCCAGAACGAGGGCAGGGCGATCCCGGCCATCGACAGCACCCGGAAGATCTGGTCCGGCCAGCGGTCCCGGTAGACGGCGCTGAGGACGCCGAAGAGCAGTGCGAGCACGACGGCCAGCGCGAGGCCGAGCAGGGTCAGCTGCAGCGTGAGCGGGAACGCGGTCGCGATCCGGTCGGTGACGGGCTGGCTGGGCGACATCGTGACACCCAGGTCCCCTTGCACCAGGTCGCCCAGGAAGGCGAAGTAGCGCACCGGCAGAGGGTCGTTGAGCCCGTTGGCCTCGGCGAACGCGGCGCGCGCAGCGGGACTCGCCGAGTCGCCGAGCGCGTTGTACGCGGGGTCGGTCGGCGAGAACTGCAGGACGACGAAGACCAGCAGCGCGATGCCGAGGACCATCACCGGCATCATCGCGACGCGGCGCAGCGCGAGCCGGAGAAATGCAACCATCGTGAGGTTCCTAGAGATTGGGGCGGGGCCGCCGCCGCCCGTGGTGGCGCGGCGGCGGCACGGGCGGCCTGGGCGTGCGGAGTCGGGCCCGACGTCCTGGGCGGGTGGGTCAGGCCCGGCCGACGTCGATGAAGGACAGCCCGGTGGTGGGCAGCGGCTTGAAGCCCGTCAGTGTCCCGTCCCGCCAGGCGGTGGGCAGCTTGCGGTGCAGCACCGGAAGCAGGGCGGCCTCGTCGGCGACGAGGTCGGTGACCTGGCTCCACAGCTCCTCGCGCTTCGTCGCGTCGGCCTCCGCCGCGGCCCTGTCGAGCAGCGACCTGGTCCGCTTGTAGGCCGCGGAGCCCTGCCACCCGTAGCGGTTCTCCGGCCAGAAGCCGTAGTAGAACCAGCGCAGCAGCAGGTCGGCGTCGTTGCCGAAGACGGACGGGTCGCCCGGTGCGACCAGGGCGTCGAAACGACCCTTGTCGATCTTGGCGTACTGGGCGGGGGACTGGGCGATGTCGAGCGTGGCGTCGACCCCGATCGCCGCCCAGCTCTCCTTGATCAGGGGTGCGATGTCCTTGACCCAGCCGTTGTCGGTGAGCAGCAGCGTGAAGGAGAGCTTGCCCGCGCCCGCCTCGGCGAGCAGCTTCTTGGCCTTGGCCACGTCGTGCTTGTAGACGGTGGAGGCCTTCTGGTAGTCGGGGTGCGTGGCCGGCACATATCCGGTGGCGGCCTCGGCGTTGCCCAGCAGCGCCGTGGAGATGATCTTCTCGGTGTCGAGCGCGTAGTGCAGGGCCTGCCGCACCCGCTTGTCCTCGAACCGCTTGTCGGCGCAGTTGAACATGAGGAAGAGCAGCCCGAAGGACTGGACGGACTCCACCTTGTCCTTGCCGCCGATGCCCTCGACGTCGATGTAGGGCACGTCCTCGATGGCCTGGACCCGCCCGGACTTGAGCGCGCTGACCCGCGCGGACGGGTCGGACATGAGACGCCAGATCATCTTCTTGGCCTTGGCCGGGTGCGGGCCGTTGTACTTGTCGTACGCCGCCATGACGATCTTGTCCTCGCGGACCGCCGACACGAAGCGGTACGGGCCCGAGCCGACGGGCTTGGCGTCGAAGGCCTTGGCGTCGGCACCCGCGATCTTCTTCGGCACGATCCGCACCACCGATATGCGGGACGGGAAGAGTGCGAAGGCGTGCTTCAGCTTGAACTCGACGGTCGACGCGTCGACCGCGGTGACCTTGTCGATGAACGGGACGAACTGCGCCATCAGCGAGGCGTTCTTCTCGTCGAGGACGCGCTCGAAGCTGAACACCACGTCGTCCGCGGTGACCGCCGAACCGTCGCGGAACGTCGCTCCCTCGCGCAGGGTGGCCCGGTAGGTGGTCGCGTTGATCTTCTTGGGCATCTCGGTGGCCAGCGTCGGCCGCGCCACGAGCGTGGCCGGGTCGAGGTCCACCAGGCCCTCGAAGATGTGCATGTTCGCGGCGTACGGGGTGGCGCCCGAGGTGATCATCGGGTCGAAGCCCGTGGAGAGCGGGTACGAGAGCCCGGCCTCGATGGTGTCGCCGCCGCTGCCCGAGTCGCCGGTACCGTCGCCGCTGGAGGCCGGGCCGCCGCAGGCCGACAGGCCGGCGGTGATCGCGGTCGCCACACCGATGGCGCTGGTGTATCTCATGAAGGTGCGGCGATCGACGCCGGTTGCACTGCGCGCGGACAAGGAGTCCTCCAGGCGGGGAGATGAGATGGTCGAGCGGTGGAGGAGGCGAATGTGGTCGGCGCCTCACCGACGGTGCATCAGACGTCTGATGTCTGATGCTTGATAACGTGGGAACGTAGCTGGGCAAGTGAGAGGGGTCAAGAGGTGGCGGTGGGGCAAAGGGCGATTCGGCATACGGTGCCGGAGCCCAAAGCGGCACGACAACCGTTGCGACAGGAGGTCGTGGACGGAATCAAGGCCTACATCCTGCGCAACGAACTGCGCCCTGGAGACCCCTTGCCGACCGAGCCCGCCCTGTGCGAGGCGCTCGGCGCGAGCCGCTCCAGTGTGCGGGAGGCGATCAGGATCCTCACCGCGCTCGACATCGTCGAGGTGCGGCACGGACACGGCACCTATGTCGGGCGGCTGAGCCTGTCGGCCCTGGTGGAGAGCCTGACCTTCCGCGGGCTGCTCAGTCCCGACGACGACTTCCAGGTGCTGTCCGACCTCATCGAGGTGCGCGAGCTGTTCGAACGCGGCATGGCCGACCGGCTCGTCTCGTCCCTCGACGAGGAGCAGATCGGCCGCCTCGGGGCCCTCGTCGACGAGATGCGCAGAGCCGGCGCCGGGGAGGGGCACGGCTTCGTCGAGGCCGACCGCGCCTTCCACACCCTGCTCCTGGCTCCGCTCGGCAACGACCTCATCGGTCAGCTCTCCACGGCGTTCTGGGACGTCTACGTCATCGTCGCCCCGCATCTCGACGTCTTCACGCACGAGCACGAGGCGGCCACCATCGCCAATCACCAGCGCATCGTGAACGCCGTACAGGACCGGGACCCGGTCGAGTTCGCGGCGGCACTGGCCGAGCACTACGCACCGGTGCGGCAGCGGATCGCGGAGGCCCGCGCCCGCCGCTGACCGGCTTTCGCGCACGACACGGGCGTCCTGGCCGCAGGGCGCCCGTGTCACGCGCGGGGGAGGCCGGCGCCCCACCGGGGTGACGCGGGCACCCACTTGACGGTCGTCGTCCGGATCTCTAGTGTCCCAGGACGACAGACATCAGACGTCTGCTCTTGATGTCCGGGAGTCGGCTCGGCCGCTTCCCTTCCCCATCTCCGCGCTGCGCCGCGCGCACGCCTCACCCACCGGGGCCCCTTCATGCCACTGACGGACCTCCCGCTCGCCCAGTGCCTCGCACTGCGGCCCGACCTCGACGAGCCCGCCGACCTCGTCGCCTTCTGGGACCGGACACTGCGGGAGGCCGGGGCCCACGCGACGGCCCCCGTCTTCACGCCCGTGGAGTCGGGCCTGACCCAGGTGACGACCTACGACGCGACCGTGTCCGGATTCGCCGGCGAGCCCGTCCGGGGCTGGCTCCACCTGCCCGCCGGGGCGAAGGGCCCGCTCGGCTGCGTCGTGGAGTTCCTCGGCTACGGACGCGGGCGCGGCCTGCCGCATGAGCAGGTGCTCTGGGCCGACGCGGGCTACGCGCACTTCATCATGGACACGCGCGGCCAGGGCTGGTCCACCGCCGGCGGGGACACCCCCGACACCGCCGCCCTGAACGGCACCGTGCCCGGCTTCCTGACTCGCGGCGTCGAGAGCCCCCACGACCACTACTACCGGCGGTTGTTCACCGACGCCGTGCGCTGTGTGGAGGCGGTCCGCGAACACCCGGCGGTCGATCGGGACCGGATCGTCGTCACCGGCATCAGTCAGGGCGGCGGCGTCGCGCTCGCCGTCGCCGGGCTCGTGCCGGGCCTGGCGGGTGTGATGCCCGACGTCCCGTTCCTGTGCGACATCCGGCGCGGGGCGAGCATCGCCGCCCGGCCGCCCTACACGGAGATCGCCGAGTACCTGCGCCTGCACCGCGATCGCACCGAGACCGTCTTCACCACCCTGTCCTACGTAGACGCGGCCCTGCTGGCCGCCCGTGCCACGGCTCCGGCCCTCTTCTCCATCGCCATGATGGACGAGGTCTGCCCGCCCTCGACCTGCTTCGCCGCCTACCACCGCTACGGCGGCCGCAAGGACCTGCGCGTGGACGAGTTCAACGGCCACGAGGGCGGCGGCGGCCACCACCGGCGCGAACAGCTCACCTGGGTACGGGAGTTGCTCTCCGCGCCCCGCCCCGAGGCACCCACCGACCTCTCCGTCCTGCACGACCCCCAACTCGCCTGACCCCTCACCCGAGAAGAGGCCTGTTCATGCAGCGAAGAGTCTCCCTGGCCGTCGGCACCGCCTCCCTGGTCGTCCTGGGGGCCACCGTCCCCGCCGCCCACGGCGCCCCCGATCCGACGACCGCCGTCACCGCCGGCACCCTCACCTCGCAGGACATCGCCACCGCGGGCACCGGCTCCCCCTACTACCGCATCCCCGCCCTCACCAGGACCACCGAGGGCACCCTGATCGCCGCCTACGACGCCCGCCCCACCCTCGGCGACCTGCCCGGCAACCTCGGTGTCGTCCTGCGGCGCAGCACCGACGGCGGCACCACCTGGCAGGCCCAGCAGGTGGTGCGCAAGGAGGCCGCGCCGAAGGGCTTCGGCGACCCCAGCCTCCTCGTCGACCGGGAGACCGGACGGATCTTCGTCTTCTACGCGGCCTCCGTGAACCAGGGCTTCTTCGGCTCGGCGACCGGCAACGACGAGAGCGACCCCGACGTCCTCCAGGCCGACTACAGCTACTCCGACGACGACGGCCTGACCTGGAAGCACGAGCGGATCACCGCCGAGATCAAGAACCCGGCCTGGGCCGGCATGTTCGCCGCCTCCGGAGAGGGCATCCAGCTGCGGCACGGCACCTACAAGGGCCGGCTCATCCAGCAGTACGCCATCCGCGACAACGGCGCCAACCACGCGGTCAGCGCCTACAGCGACGACCACGGCGCCACCTGGAAGATGGGCACCCCGGTCGGACCCGGCGGCGACGAGAACAAGACCGTCGAGCTGTCCGACGGCCGCGTCATGCTCAACAACCGCTCCAAGCCGTACCGCACGGTCGCCCACTCCACCGACGGCGGCGTCACCTACACCCCCTTCCAGCAGGACAGGGAACTGCCCGACCCCGCCAACAACGGCTCCGTCGCCCGCTTCGCGCCGGACGTCGCCGCCTCCCACCCGCGGTCCTCCTGGCTGCTGTTCAGCAACACCGCGACCACCAACAGCCGCAGCAACCTCACCGTCCGCCTCTCCTGCGACAACGGGCGGAACTGGCCGGTCCGCAAGACCGTCGAGGCCGGCTCCGCCGCCTACTCCACGCTCACCCCGCTCGACGACGGCACCGGCGCCAACTCCCGCGTGGGCCTGTTGTGGGAGCGCGCCGACTACCGGCACATCACCTACTCCTCCTTCGACCTCAAGTGGCTCGGCGGAGTCTGCGCGCCCGTCACCGTCACCCCGCCCACCGCCCTGCCCGCCGGGAAGACCACCGACGTGACCGTCCGCGTCGTCAGCCAGAACGACGTGGGCCTGCCCGCCGGCACGGTCTCCCTCAAGCTCCCGCAGGGCTGGAGCGCCCCGAGCGTCACCATGCCCGCGCTCAAGCCCGGCCAGGGCGCCAACGTCCAGATCCCCGTCACCGTGCCCGCGAACGCCACCGCGGGCGGCGTGGCGAGCACCGCGACCTACCAGGTCCGAGGCTCCCAGCACTCCTACGGCGACACGACGCTCAACGTCACCGCGCCGTAGCCCGGCCACGAGTCGCCCGCCCGCCCGCACCCCCGCCCCGCGGCGGCGGGCGGCCCGTTCCACCCCCGTACCACCACTCGCACAGCCCAGGAGACACCATGTCCTCGTCCCAGCCCCTGAGCGGCGTCGTGCCGCCCGTCTGCACTCCTCTGGATGCGTCGGGCGAGGTCGACACCGCCTCGCTCGCCCGGCTCGTCGAGCACCTCGTCAGCGGGGGAGTGCACGGGCTGTTCGCCCTGGGCTCCAGCAGCGAGGTCGCCTTCCTCACCGACCGGCAGCGGGCGGCGGCCCTGGAGACGGTCGTCGAGGCCGCCGCCGGACGCGTGCCCGTGCTCGCCGGAGTCATCGACATGACCACCCCGCGCATGCTCGTCCACGCCGAGGCCGCCCGGAAGGCCGGCGCCGACGCCCTGGTCGCCACCGCCCCCTTCTACGCCCGCACCCACCCGCGCGAGATCGCCCGGCACTTCCGCACGGTCCGCTCCGCCGTCGACCTGCCCCTGTACGCCTACGACCTCCCCGTCTCCGTGCACAGCAAGCTCTCTACCGCCCTGGTGCGCGAACTCGCCGAGGACGGCACGCTGGCCGGCCTCAAGGACAGCAGCGGGGACGAGGGCGGACTGCGCAGGCTCCTCGTCGAACTCGGCGGACGCCACGGCCGCGCCGACGGCCCCGCCCCCTCCTTCAGCATCCTCACCGGCTCCGAACTGACCGTGGACGCCGCCCTGCTGGCCGGCGCCGACGGCGTCGTCCCCGGCCTCGGCAACGTGGACCCCGCCGGCTACGTGCGCCTCTACGACGCCGTACGCGGCGGCGACCCGGACGGCGCCGCCAAGGAACAGGAGCGGCTCGTCGAGCTGTTCGGCCTGGTCGACGCGGGCCCGGAGGACGAGATGGGCCGCAACTCCTCCGCCATCGGCGCCTTCAAGCACGCACTGCGGCTGCTCGGAGTCATCGCGCACGGCACCACCGCCGCCCCGCAGATCCAGCTGGGCGACGCCCCGGTCGCCCACGTCGAGCGGCACCTGCGCGGCGCCGGGTTGCTGCCGGTCCGATGACCGGACCGCACCTCGACGCGCCGGTGATCGGCCTCGACCTGGGCGGCACGAAGATCGCCGCCGCCCTGGTCGGGGCCGACGGCACCGTCCGGGCCCGGCACACCCTGCCCACCCCGGCGACGGAGGGCGCCGAGGCGGTGCTGGACGCCCTGGCCGTGGCCGCCCGCGCGGTGCGGACCCACGGCACCGTGGCGATCGGCGTCGCCGCGGCCGGGGTGATCGACCCCGCCGCCGGGACCGTCACCAGCGCCACCGACACGATCCGCGGCTGGGCCGGCACCGCCCTGGCCGCCGGCCTCGCCACCCGCACGGGGCTCCCGGTGGCCTGCGACAACGACGTACGCGCCGCCGCCGCGACGGAACTGGCCGACCTGGGCGACGACGGCACCCTGATCTACGCCGCCGTCGGCACCGGCGTCGGCGGTGCCGTCGCCGCCTCGGGACGCGTGCTGCACGGCGCCGCCGGAATCGCCGGACACCTCGGACATCTGCCGAGCCCCGAGGCGGACGGGCTGCCCTGCACCTGCGGGGCCATCGGCCACCTGGAGGCGATCGCGGCCGGACCCGCCATCACCGCCCACTGCGCGCGGCTCGGCGGGGAGCCGGCCGACCGCCTGCAGACCGTCGCCGAACGCGCCGCCCACGGCGACCCGCACGCCACGTCGGCCATCACGCTCGGCGCCCGGGCGACCGGCCGTGCCCTCGGCGGCCTCGCCAACGCGCTCGGCCCGCACCGCGTCGTCGTCGCCGGCGGCGTGCCCCGGATCGGCCCCCTGTACTGGGACGCCCTGTGCACGGCCTTCGCCGCCGAACTCATGCCCCCACTGCGTGCGTTGCGCCCACAGCCGCCGCGCTCAGGCGCCGACGCCGCGGTCCTCGGGGCGGCCGTGCTGCCTCGCACCCTGCCCCTGCACCAGCCCCACACCACCGGAGTACCGTCATGACCCCGCCCCCGTCCCTGGCCCTGGCCGACGCCCTGGAAGGCCGTCTGATCGTTTCCTGCCAGGCACCTCCCGGCGACCCGATGCGCCACACCGACACACTGGTCCGCATGGCCCGGGCCGCGCGGGCCGGCGGCGCCGCGGCCGTCCGCGTCAACGAACCCGAGGTCGTCGCGGCCACCGTCGCCGCCGTGGAACTGCCGGTGATCGGACTGTGGAAGGACGGCGACACAGGCGTCTACATCACGCCGAGCGTGCGTCACGCCCTCGCCCTCGTGGAGGCGGGCGCTGCCGTGGTCGCGGCCGACGCCACCGTCCGGCCACGCCCCGACGGCAGCACCTTCGCCGACCTCGTCGCGGCGGTCCACGCGGCCGGTGCCCAGGTCATGGCCGACGTCTCGACCCTGGAGGAAGGCAGGGAGGCCGCCGCGCAGGGCGCCGACCTCGTGTCCACAACGCTGTCCGGCTACGTCCCGGGCTCCCCGCGGCAGACCGCGCCCGACCTGCGGCTCGTCGCCGAACTCGCCGCCGCCGTCCGGGTTCCGGTGGTCGCCGAGGGCCGGATCGCGACACCGGCCCAGGCCGCCGAGGCGCTGGCCGCGGGCGCGTCGAGCGTCGTCGTGGGCACCGCCATCACGGCGCCGACCGCCCTGACCAAGCTCTTCGTGGAAGGTCTCGCGCTCTGACCCGGCACGGGGGAAGGGGGGGGGGGGGGGAGGGGCCACCAACCCCCCCCGCCCCCCCCCCCTCCTCTTGGCAGGGAGAAAGAGGGAGGGAGAAGGGGGGGGCCCCAACCGAGGAAGGTTTTGTCCGAC